>JAGHBH010000122.1 GCA_021161085.1 Thermoplasmata archaeon
ACCCCGGGGGGCTTTCTACATGTTCCCCAGATATCCCGGCCGGGAAGAGCATTCCTCCATGGATGTCGCCATGGGGCTCTTGGAGAAGACAGGGGTCGCCGTCACCCCCGGGGTCTGGCCACCTCCATCCCCGGTATTTCATCCAGTAGGGAGAGCAGCATGTCCCGCCGCCGTTTGAAAGAGCGTTTCATCTCTTCCACAGGCTCTTGGGGACCGGTCAGAGCCGCCAGTCCTCCCTTCTGGATGAACATGGGCAGACAGGTGAGGGTGTGCTGTTGCAGTCTTATCATATCGTCTATTATCTTCTTCGGCCCGGCCGCCCATCCTATCCTCCATCCTGTCATGGCGTAGGATTTGGAGAAACCGCTGACGGTGATGGTTCTATCTTTCATGTCCGGCAGGGAGGCTATGGAGACGTGTCTTCCCTCATATACGAGTCTCTCGTATATCTCGTCTGCCACCACATACAGGTCGTTGTCAACGGCCACGTCCGCCAGGAATTTCAACTCCCTTTCCGAGAGAACGCACCCCGTGGGGTTGGACGGGGTGTTTATGATTATGGCCCTAGTGTCCCTGCCGACGGCCTCCTTGACCGCCTCCTCATCCAGCATGAACCCCGAGGAGGAGGATTTCATGGCAACCGGGCGGGGTCTGCCGCCGGACAGCATGATCTGGGGCCCGTAGGATACCCACGCCGGTTCGAGATATAGCACCTCTCCGCTGTCAACGAGCACGTGGAGGGCGGAGAATATGGCCTGTTTTGCGGGTACTATGAAGACCTCTTCCGGGGATACGTCTATGTTGTTGTTTTCCCTCACCGTATCCGCCACGGCCGCCCTCAGTTCCGGAATGCCCGGAGCGGGGGTGTAGTGTGTCTCTCCCTTCCGCAGGCTTTCCACGGCGGCTTCCACTATGTGGGATGGTGTGGGAAAGTCCGGTTCTCCTATGGATAGGGAGAGGATGTTCCTGCCCTTTTCCATGAGCTCTCCGGCCATGCGGGATATCTCCATGGTACCGGAGAGGGGAAGGGTGTCCGTCCATCCGGCCAGATGTTTCATGGTTATCGCTTCGTCCCACAAAAAAAGCCTGTATATAAAGATTGGCGGCCTCCTTTCCATGACCATGCCCAGACCCCGGATTTTGGCAAACTTCAAATACAACCCCCAATATGAGAAGGACCGGTGAGCATATGGCGTTCGAGCTGGATATAACCACGTTGAGGCACGGCAGCGAGCTGGTGAAGAGAGGGTTCGCCAGGATGCAGAAGGGAGGGGTCATAATGGACGTCACCAACGCCGAGGAGGCTGGGATAGCGGAGGACGCCGGAGCGGTTGCGGTCATGGCGCTGGAGAGGGTGCCGGCGGACATACGGGCCCAGGGAGGGGTGGCCAGGATGGCCGATCCGGTGAAGGTGCAGGAGATAATGGACGCCGTCACCATACCGGTCATGGCAAAATGCCGGATAGGCCACATAGCGGAGGCCCGGGTGCTGGAGAGCCTCGGCGTGGACATGATAGACGAGAGCGAGGTGCTGACCCCGGCCGACCCCTTCTATCATGTGGACAAGAGGGAGTTCACCGTCCCGTTCGTATGCGGGGCCAGGAATCTGGGGGAGGCCCTGAGGAGGATACACGAGGGGGCGGCCATGATAAGGACCAAGGGGGAGGCCGGGACGGGAAACGTCATCGAGGCTGTGAGACACCAGAGGCAGATAACCAGCGAGATCCACGCCCTCAAGGCCATGGGGAAGGAGGAGCTCTTCCAGGTGGCCAGGGAGATAGAGGCACCCGTGGAACTTGTGGAGGAGACGGCCAGGATGCAGAGGCTTCCGGTGGTCAACTTCGCCGCCGGGGGGATAGCCACCCCTGCGGACGCAGCGCTGATGATGCTGTTGGGGAGCGACGGTGTTTTCGTCGGGTCCGGCATATTCAAATCGTCCAACCCGCCGCTCATGGCCAGGGCCATAGTGGAGGCGGTGATGCACTACGACGAGCCGGAGGTGGTGGCGGAGGTCTCCAAGGGCTTGGGGGAGGCCATGCCCGGGCTCTCCATGGAGGCGATACCCCCCGAGAAACGGCTGCAGGACAGGGGCTGGTGACCTCTGTCCGTGAGAGGATCAGAAGGACTCCTCTCCTTCCTCTTCCTGGCTGTTTGCCTCCTCGCCCCTTTCTCCCCCTGTTGTCTCTGCTTCGGGTTCTCCGGTTTCCGTCCCGTCTGCCGCGGGCTCTTCCGGCGGTGCGGGCAGCAAGGGCTCCTGGGCCCCGGGGGGAGGCATATGTGGAGGCATGGCCTCCACGGCCTCGCCGCCTTTTTTACGGGATAGGAGGAGGGCGATGGCTATGCCGGCGATGATGATAACTATTATCAGCCAGAGCCATGGGGAGAGCGTCGTATCTCCCGCGGGATGGCTGGCGGGGTCGTTGGGGTCCGTGCCGGCCTCGTATTCTTCCTTGTTCGTGTATCCGTCTCCGTCGGCGTCGGCCGCTCCATCGGAGGAGTCCAGCGGGTTGATCGAGACGCTTATCTCCCATCCGTCCGGCATCCCGTCTCCGTCGGTGTCAGCGTTCTCCGGGTTGGTCCCGTTCTCGTACTCCTGGAGGTTGGCGAGGCCGTCGCCGTCGCCGTCGCTGTTCGCGTCCGCCGGGTCTCTCAGGTCCAGTCCGTGGTCCGTCTCCCAGGTGTCCGGCATCCCGTCTCCGTCGGTGTCGGAGATGGTGGGGGGCCTGTAGGTGGTGAACTGTATCTCCGTGCTTCTAAGGCTGTTGCCCGCCAGGTCGGTGGCCGTGCCGTTGAACACCACGTAGATCGTGGCTCCCTGGGGCAGGCTGCCGTTCCACACCAGGGTCGAGGGGTCTGTCCATGTGAAGCTGCCGTTCAGCGGGGTCGTGTGGTCGGTGGTTACCAGTATTCCGGCGGTGCTGTCGGTTCTCATGGGTTCGCTGAAGACTATGGTGATGTTCTCCGTCTGCACCCCGGTGTCCCCGTCGGCGGGAGATGTGCTGGACACCCTTGGCGAGGTCCGGTCGTAGGTGAACGTGACGGAGGCCGTGGTCTCCCTGCCTGCTCCGTCGATAGCCCATATCTCCACTGTGTGTTCGCCGTCCCTCAGCCCGGTCAGGGTGTAGGAGGTGCCGAACGCCATGGTCCATCTTTCGCCGTCCACGCGTATCATGGTGGTGTCTATGCCGTTGGGGTCCTCGGCAGTCCAGGTCACGGTGGGCATGGTGTTGTAATACCCGCCGGGTGAGGGGGAGGTTATGGAGACATTCGGGGGCCCCAAATCCACGAGGAAGGAGAATGACACCTCCGTTTCTCTTCCCACGACATCCACGGCCCTTATGGTGATGGTGTGCCGTCCCTCGGAGAGGGAGTTGAAGGTGTAGGTGTCCGAGGCCTGGGTCCATTCTCCTCCGTCTATTCTTATCTCCGTATAAGATATGCCGTTGGCGTCCCAGGCGGTCCATGAGACGGTGGCCGTTGTCTGGTCCGTGATGCTGGCGGGTCTGCCGGTTATGTTGATCAGCGGGTCGTTTGCGTCCCTGAGGGTCCAGGTGTCGTTTCCGGACGGGGCGGTTTCATAATATGGTGTGGGGAGGTGGTCGTCCTTGGCACGGGTGTAGAACTCGTACAGTCCGTCTCCCTCCGGGAAGGTGAAGAGGAAGGAGCCGGAGTGGGATGTTCCGCTGGCCGCGTCGGTGGCGTAGAGGGTCCAGCTTCCGCCGTTGAATCTGTACCACAGTTCGATACTGGTGAGGCTCCAGTCGTCAGAGGCGGTGTATGATATTACCAGTGTGTCTGTCAGGGTCGGACTGGATACTCCGGTGCACTGGCTGGTGGGCGGGCTGTCGCTTCTGGTGCGGAACGTCCAGACGTAGTCGTCGGTGGGGCTTCCCTCGGCGGTCCCGTTGCCGTTGCCGTCGAGCGTGTTGTCCGATATGTCCTTGGCCAGGGATGCGTTTATGGTCACGGTATACCAGCTGTTGTATTCGAACAGCGGGTGGGTGATTGTCAGCGTGTTGAGGTTCCAGGAGAAGGTGAGCGGCAGGAAGGAGCCCGGGCCGGTGATGTTTATGGCGGATTCCACGCTGGTCCTGTTCATGGTCTCGTTGAAGGTTATGACTATCGCCGTGTTGGGTCTGGATGTCGTCGTGCCGTCCGCCGGGGAGACGGAGACTATCGTTGGAGGCTGGAGGTCGGCCGCTCCCGTGGTGAACCAGGTGGAGTTGAATATGAAGGGGTTGCCGGCGATGTCCGTGGCGGCGCTGGATATATTCACCCAGTATGTGGAGAATGGGAGGAGGGGGCTGGAGGGTATCCAGGTGTATGTGGTCCCGCTGTATGAGAGGTATCCGGAGGAGGTGATGTTGATACCGCCGGGCCCTGTTATGGTGAAGGCGGCGAGGGCGGTAGTTGGATTCAGCGGTTCACTCACATTCACGAATATCGGCGAGCCGACGAACACCCCCGTGGTTTCGTTTACTGGGTAGGTGGATGTCGTATATGGTGCTGTGATATCATAACCCAAAGCAAGAGAGGATTGTATTTCTCCTATGTGGCCGAGGTTATCTTCGCCAACAGCGGCGAACTGGTAATATCCTTCGCCATCGGGGAAGGAGAACGTCCACGTGTAGGGTGTGGAAAAGGCGGTACCGCTTAGAGTCCATGGGCCCCAGGAGGTGTTATCCGTTGAGTATGTGTAGTAGAGATACACTGCCCAGATGCCGGAGGTGTTGTCTGAGGCGGATGCGGAGAGGGTTATGGGAACGGGTGTCAGGGAGTTAACCCAGTAGGGGTAGGGGTTCATCACGGCGTTGGGTGGTGTTGTGTCGTATCCTATCCAGGTGTCGTTTGTTCCCGGGGGCGACTCCATGTTTCCGGCGAGATCGGTGCCTATGGTGTAAAATCTGTAAAAGCCCTCTCCCATTGGGAAGGTGAAGTTCCACCACCATTGCCCGTCCGGGCTCCCCCCGCTGTAGGGGCCGCTCCACACGGTGTTATCTGTGCTGTAATAGTACCAGAGCTCCACGGAAAGGTATGAGGAGGGCGTGTAAGTGTCAGAGGCCGTTACTGATATGGTGAAAGGAGAGGTATCTGTGAAAAGGTTGTAAAGTGCCGTTGCGGTCGCAGGCGGGGTGGTGTCGTATATCGCCCAAGTGTCGGCAGTAGAGTGTGCGGGCTCCGTTTTACCCAGCAAATCTGTCCCGTTGGAGTAGAACTGGTAATAGCCCTCATCATCTGGCCAGGTGAAATCAAATGACCAGGGCTCCTCCACGTCCACTCCGAAAAGCGTCCACGGCCCCCAGCTCGAGTTATCCGGTGAATATCTGTAATAGAGGGAGACATCTCTGACCAGGGTTTCATCCCATGCTGTAACGTTCACAGTGGTGTTGGCGTTGAAATGTTTTTCCAGAGTATCCACGGAGGTTAGGGGAGGACCGTGGTCGCCAAGGATGACCACGACGGCCGCGTTATCCGTGATATCTCCCGTGGCATTTGCTTTATCGGTGGCATTTGCCGCCTCTATCCTATATGGATTATGGGAAAACCAGCCCGACTGGTATCTGGTCTCGTTGATCACCGGGATCCATCTGAGCCATCCATCGGGGCCTGTAAAACCTTCTCCAATAGTGGAAGAGAAGGTGTCATTCACCCAGATATGGACACCGGGGAGGGGAGAGAAGGTTGTGTTCACGACGACGACGTCGAGAAGCCAGCCGATGTGGAGGTAACAGGAACCGCTATCGTATTGTACTGTGTCATGGCTTAACGAACTGTTATATAAGTATACCTCCCCGCTTCCGGTTAAGTGTATGTCATTCGTTCTCCCTGTTATGGTGGAGTTGTATGCTTCAAGGACGCCATCGCTTATATACACCCCTTCTCCCGCCGTCTCGAAAATCTGTGCGTCATTGAGGTACATGTATGCCTGGGAGTTGACTATATATATGGCCCTAGACCCGCCGTTCGTGGAGATTGAGGAGTGGTTAAGCCACACGTTCCCTCTGTTGAGATATACGCCGCTATCTGAGGTGATTACGCAGTTGTTTCCACTTAATTCTCCGGCGGTGATGTCAACATACAGCCCCCAGCCATGCGGGACGGAGAATGTGGAATTATATCCCTCTATGACTGAGTTGCCATATATCCCGAGGCCGCTCCAGGAATATCGGGAAAAGATGGTGGTGTTTTTGATGACAATTTCACATGAGTCCATGATGGAATATCCGTACTGGGAGGATATGGTGGAGTTCTCTATTCGGGAGTTGGTGAGATGGTAGAGGTAGATGGGATAGGAGTCATGTGAGGTTATGGTTGTGTTGATAATGGATACTTTGTTACTATGTCTTATATAGAACCCATAGTCCGGGAAGTTTATGTTGCTGTTTAATATGGTCACGGGGTGGGATGGTGAATATACATATATGTTATGGGAGCCCATGTTCATTATGGACACGTTATCCATGTAGGTCCATGAATATATATCAGTGCTGTACCCGACATCCGGGTCGGAAGAGGTTATGGTGGTGTTGATGAAGGTGATTCCTCCGCTGGTTCTTATGACGAACGGGTCGTAATCCTCGCTGGCGGAGACGTTGATGATACAGTCTACGAGCGTCAGGTTCCCGGTTCCCGTTACGGTGATGTTAGCCACATGGAAAACCTCTCCGATATATGTCTCTGGTGAATCTATATACCAGGTGACGGGAAGCCATCGGGTGGCCGCGTTGTTTGTCTCCGACACCTCCGGAATGGCATCCGTTGGATCTGCCCAGACGGTGATGTTGATCAGTCCGAAGGGCAGGGTGACATCGGTGGAGACCACCGCATAGCCTCCGGCAGGGATGTTTGCATAGGTGGTGTATACCACCTCTCCGTTCATCATTATATCAATGCGAACGTTGTTCGCTCCTATACTTCCGTTGTTGGTTATATTGGCTGTTATCGTGATGACCTCTCCATCTATGGGGCGGTTGTCGGAGAAGAATATGTTTTCAGGCGAGGCTCTAAGTTCCACAGCCGGGGTGAGAACGACAACCACCACCTTGTTGGACTCTATGGTCGTGGTGTTGGAGCCCGCTCCCACGGAGCTGTTGGTAGCGATTATCTCATGAGGGGTCAAGAGTGTTACTCCGGATACGCTTACCTCCTCCGAAATCACCTTTGTCCAGTTCAGCCAACCATCCGCTCGCGTTTTTCCGCTTTTTAATAGGCTTTCAACATCGTATACGTCCACATCTGAACGGGGCACGGGCAGCCCCATAGCGTCCACTGTCTTGATGTTGAGGAACCATCCGACATATACCCTCCCTGTGTCATCGTTGAAATCCCACCCCGCGTTCGTGGTTGAGTTGTAGAGATAGACCTCCCCTCCATTATCTACCCAATTGTTGCTGCTACCGTTCAGCGTGCTGTTGAAGAAAAATGTCTCTCCACGGTTATAGACCGGCGGCGTGTTGGTGGCTGTGGCCTTGAGTCCTTCAAATACTGCCACCCCCTTCCAGTTGTAGAGCACGTTGCTTGAAATGACAGTGATCTCTCTGAATCTGGCGAGATTGGCGTAGTACATCAGTATGCCATAGCTGGTTTTGTTGAAAATCCGTGTCCCGTTGACCCACACCCTGGCCTGAAAACTGTCGAGGGTCAATCCATAGGAGGTGGGGGATTCCAGGGTGGAGTTGTATATCTCCACGGTTGCCCTCCTTATCCCGACGTCATTATAGTGATTGTTGCGGAAGGTGCTGTTCCACACCCACACCACCCCGCTTTCTGCATAGACCCCACCGTTCACCCACATCCAGTTATTGTTGCACTCGAAGATAAAGGTGTTTTCAATGACTACCCTGGCCGCTCCTCCCCTGATGTGGACGCCGGATGCCCGGGCATGGTGGAGAACGCTGTGGGTTATGTTCACAACGGCGTTTTCAACATACACCAGATCGTAGGCCTGATAGTTGGTGGTGTTTATTCTTGAGTAGGAGATGTCGGCGAAGGCGGATGTTCCTCTGATCTCCACGGAGTAGGCATCCCACACATCGCTGTGGTCCACGGTCAGATGACCGTAAACCTCGAGATTGTAGTAGTAGTTGGTGTTTCCGGGCTGTATGATGCTGTTGTTCAGGACGTTGAGATATCCTGTCGAGTTAACCCTTATCTCATACTGTCCGTCGGATGTGCAGTTCACGACGAGTCTGGTGGAATCCAGCGTGTAGTTGCCATCTATCATCAGGTTGCCATCCAGCCATACCGTCCAGGGGCTGTTCTCTGCCAGGAACCATCCTCCTTCCTGGACGTACATATTCCTGGCGTGGAGGCTGGTGTGGTTCATGTAGAGGCTTCCCGTGGGGGTGATGACCACGCTGCCGTTCACATGGATATACGCTCCATCCCTGGTTTCCGGTGTGGATATTATCCAGTCGCCGTCTATCCATTCGGGGACAAGTGTGGTTGGCACACTGGACAGCTCTACCGTGTTTCCGCCCTCGTTGCCCACGCTGTCAACGGCCCTGACCACCACGTAGTAGCGCTGGTTGTCGGTCAATCCTGTGATATAAAGAGAGGTGTCCGCGGTGGTGTAATTCGGGGATGAGAAATTCTGTCCTCCGCTGGAGGCGGCGATATAGACGTTGTAGGTCAGAGGCTCACTCCATTCATCCCATCCCGGGCTCCAGCTGGCATAAAGTTCTCCGCCTTTTCCAGTATCTCTCAGGGTTTCTATGCCGCCGAACACGGGGGGATCGACATCGCTCTGGAACATGTCCCAGGTGTACTGGGTGGTGGCGTTGAACCATGCGGTATACCAAGTATACCCCCAGTATTTGTTATCACCGTATGGGTCCTCATAGATGACAAAGCGTACGCTGTATCCGTTCCGTCCGGAGTTTCGTATCACATGACCGTCATACCATAACTGCACCGTGTGATTGCCCGGCGTCAAAAATGTGGCATTCTCCAGGGTGGTGATTATCGTGCCCCACATGGTGGTTCTCAGTTCTCCCGTGACCTTGTACCAGCCGGCCCGGGTGACGTTCACCGAGGCGTTCACCACCAGATAATCGTATTCCGCGTCTGCATCCGGTCCATCTACTGTGTAATGGCTGTGCGGTGGGTTGAAGGCTATTCCCGGGCCGTTGAAATCGCTCCAGTTGTAGGCGGGGGAAAGGAAATAGGTATCCGTGTCCTGCACCGACCAGTCATCCGTGTACTCCAGGGTGAGATCCACGTGATGTGGGTCACGTCCGCTGTTGTTTATATCTCTTCCGTCGAAAGTTACGTAGAAAGTATTCAGTCCAGGATTCAAATATCGGTATGTATAATGGTTTATTATCGTGTTGTTGGATGCATCCCGCAGTGATGCTCTCAGACGGCAGTTGAAACCCACGCCCGCGTCTACGGTCACGTTTATATGAAGCCAGTCGTAGAGTCCGTCGCCGTCCTCGTCCTCCGCCCACTGTTCGTATGGGGGGGAGAATATCCCCAGCCTGGCGGTTCCAACGTAGCTTCTTTTATTGTTGATGGTGACAGTCTCTCCGGAGACCGGTACAGCATACACTGTGAACGCATGCTCCCCGCCTTCGGTTACTGTTGCTCCCATGGATACCGTGGCCGTCTGCCCGGGGTTTAGCGATATGGTGGTGGAGTTGACCATGGTGCCGTCCACAAAAAGCTGGACCTCCACGTTGCTCTCGCTCCTCGTACCCTGGTTGGTGACATTTCCCCAGACCGTGAAAGGACGGTTTACGACATATGGCCTGCAGGAGACGTTCACCACCTTTATATCATGAGCCAGGGGTAGGATCGTGGCGTTGGTGGGAACCACTATGGTGCTGTTGGTGGTATCATTGCTGGTCATGTAGATGGCTCCGGGATAGAAGCCCGGGTCGGCATAGTCGCCGTGGATGGTGGTGGTCACATTTACGGACATGCCCGGGAGGACGCTGCCGTTCTCTCGCGAGTAGGAGAGATGGACGCCTTCGAACCATAGTGTATTCATGGCCCAGTCGGCCACCTCGGTGTGAGTGTGGTAGGAGGCGGAGATGTATGCTGTTACGGGGAGTGAAACACCTGTGGCCCGTATATCTACATCGTCTACGGAGGGCAGGGAATAGGAAACGTTGTCCAGATGCTGCTTGTAGTATGGTATCATGAAGTGGCATATCTGTGGGTCTCCGTTGGTGGAATCTAGGGGGCCGTCGTTGGTAACCAGATATCTTATGGGAATTCCCTGGAAGTACGCAGTCTCCTGAAATGATTGGGTGTTACCGTCAGAGCCCAGGTTTCCGTAGACCCTCACGGTTATGTCATCCCTGTATCCCGGGCTGACGGGTTCTATTGTCAGTCTCAGAACATGGTTCTCCAACCATTCGCTCACCAGGCGATAAGTATAGCCGTTGGTCGTGTATTCATGGACTCCCGGTGTTATTTCCAGGAAAGAACGGGTCACCCCTCCCACCGTGACATCCACATAGGCGTATCCGTCGAAGGCATCGTTGCCGCCGTCATTCCAGTAATTCGTGTATATATCATGTCTGGCGTTGAACCCCCGGGGGTCTGGGGGAAGGCGGCTGTCGGGGTACCCGAATTCGAACCGGGTGAGGTTGTCCGTGACGTTGAAAAACAGCGTATCCGTCCCCGTGTTGGATACGGTGAGATTGAAGGTGTAGTTGTCTCCTTCCTGGAACGTGGCGTCCACGGATGCAGGGGAAACGACTGCCGCGGGATCCGCTTTTGCCGTTCCCGAGACCAGTACAAACAACAGGAATACCAATCCGCCGAAAAATAGAATAGGTATTCTCTTTCCGGATACAGTATGTTTAATCCGTTCTTTAGCGACTCCATCAGTCATATCTCATTCCTCCGCAATATTATCCGACTCTCCGATTTTCGGATGATGGTCAAATACATGTTTCTCATATATAAGAAGTTGCCTAAAGGCTCTTGGGTGTTCTTTGGGCTTCTTTGTGTGGTTCGGAGGGTTCGTGTGGTTCTGGGGGGAGGCGGAGGGCGAAACGGTTAAAACAGGGGGCCTTTATCTTCTCCCATGTTTCCGAAGGATGCCGTCGTCAAACTGCTGGGCGAATATGACCTGGGTAACATGACCATGGCCACGGTCTGCTCCCACTCAAGCCTCCAGATATTCCACGGGGCCCGTATGGAGGGGTTCAAGACGCTGGGGATAGCTGTCAGGGAGAGGATGAGATACTACGACGCCTTTCCTCTGGCCAGGCCGGACGAGTTCCTAATGGTGGGCTCCTACGGCGAGATACCGGACCTGGTGGACGAACTGCTGGCCAGGAACGTGGTGTTGATACCGCACGGCTCCTTCGTGGAATACCTCGGTGCGGAAAACTTTGCTAACCTGGGGTTGCCTACCTTCGGAAACCGGGCCGTGCTGGAGTGGGAGAGCGACAGGGACAGACAGCGGGAGTGGCTGGAGGCCGCCGGCATCTCCATGCCCACTAAGATAGACGACCCGAAAGACATAGACAGGCCGGTGCTGGTCAAATACCACGGGGCCAAGGGGGGCAGGGGCTTCTTCATAGCCAAAGACTACGCGGATTTCAAACTGGGTATAGACTGGACCAAGAAATACACGATCCAGGAGTACATCCTGGGGACCCGCTACTATATCCACTATTTCTACTCGCCCATCAAGGACTCCGGCTACACCCTCAGCAGGGGCTCCCTGGAGGTGCTCAGCATGGACCGACGGGACGAGAGCAACATAGACGAGATGTACAAGCTGGGAAGCCAGGAAGAGCTAAAGAAGCACGGCATCTTTCCCTCCTTCGTGGTCACGGGAAACGTCCCTGTTGTCCTCCGGGAGAGCCTCCTCCCCAAGGTCTTCGACATGGGAGAAAAGGTGGTGGAAAAATCATTGGAACTCTTCGGCGGTATGATAGGTCCCTTCTGCCTGGAAACAATAGTCACCGACCAGCTGGAGTTCAAGGTGTTCGAGATATCCGGAAGGATAGTGGCCGGGACCAATCCCTTCATAGGGGGATCCCCCTACAGCGAGTTCATAGAGCCGGGGATGTCCACCGGCCGCCGGATAGCCAGAGAGATAAAGAACGCCAGGGACCTAGGCCTCCTGGATATGGTCCTCTCGTGAACGGTGGGTGGTGTTCGGCATGATACATATCATCCTGGGCGAAGCGGAACTGGAGCTCGTGCCTGAGAGGATAGCGGGCCATCCAGCGGTCAGGAAGAACGCCGAGAAGAGGGGAAAACGGCCTACTAACACACTCCTGGACTCCAGCCTCCACCACCAGGCCATGAAGGTTCTGCCGGACCGGACCCGCAGGGGGAGACCGGACATAGTGCACTACTTCCTCCTCCTATCCCTGGACTCCATCCTGAACCAGCATGGTCTTCTGAGAGTATGGGTTCACACAAGGAACGACGAACTCATAAGGGTGGACCCGGAGACCCGCATACCCCGCTCCGGCCCACGATTCGTCGGGCTGATGGAATCACTATTCCAGAACCGGGCCATTCCCGGCAAGGAAAACCCCCTTTTGCCGATGGAGAGCGGATGGACCCTGGAGGACGTTGTGAGGGGGGTCAGGGACGGCCGGCTGGGAGACACAGGCGCAGGGAGGGAGAGGGGAGAGCTGGGGGAGACAGGGGAGAGGGGTGTGGCGGAGGAAAACGGAAAGGCCAGCCGTGCCGACTTGAGCCCGGCCTCCTACCGTGTGATATGCCTATCCCCCCCGCCGAGGGGACGGCCGGTGAAACTCTCGGCCTACATCCCGACATTCTTGGCGGAGGGCGATGTGGTGTTCGTGGTGGGAGGCTTTCCGGAGGGCGACTTCCACTCCGACGTCTATTCCCAGGCGGACGATATAATCTCCATATCGGAAAAACTGCTCGCCGTCTGGACCGTAACGATGGACATCCTCGCCGCCTGCGAGATGGGCATGGGGCTTCTGTGAGCATGCTTGTCCGACCGCCCTCCGCCCCTCTGCCTATCCGTGGAGGTCTTTCAGTCCCCTGACACGGACCTCTCTCACATATTCCCCTGCAGTCCGGGCCATATCCCGCACCTCTTCGGGAGTATAAGGAGCCACATCCATCATGGCGGGGTCCATGGTGTTTCTCGGAACGAACTGCTGGAGAGCGTACCTCCTCGCCCCCTCTATATGCCTGGCGATATCCTCTATCTCCCTTGGCCCCGTTATACCGGGCACAACGGTTGTCCTGAACTCGTAGTCCACGTTCCCCTCCATTATTATCCTGATACTCTCCTCTATCTTCTCCAGGTCCGTGGACAGTCCCACGGCCTTCATGTATCTCTCGTCCAGCGGGGCCTTTATATCCATGGCTATATAGTCCAACAGTCCCTCTTCCATAAGCTCTTTCAGCTTGTCGGGGTTGGTGCCGTTGGTGTCGAACTTCACCATGAGCCCCATGTCCTTTATCGTTCTCAGTAGGCGGGGGAGTGTGGGATGGAGCGTGGGCTCCCCCCCGGTGACGCATACGCCGTCCAGAAAGTCGCCGTTCTCCATCAGATAGGCGGACACCTCGCTCCAGGGTATGGTTTCCATATCCCCGGGGGAGAGGACCAGGGCGCTGTTGTGGCAGAAGGGACATCGGAAGTTGCATCCCGGCAGGTAGATGGTGGAAACTATGTGGCCGTCCCAGTCCAACAGGGATGTCTTTATGAACCCCTTTACCGGAGGCAGTTCCTCCACGTCAGCATCCTCACCAGCGCTTTCACCGTTCTTTGCCGCTTCTTCGCCCGATGGGTTCGGGGGAGAAGGAGAAGCCGTCATCTCCATGTCTTCCATATATCTCACCTCTTCTCTCCCTCTCCTCTCCCGGATACCCCCCCGGCCGAACACCCCCTCTTTCCCTCTATTCTGGCTCCCTCGAAGACGTTCGAAGACGTTCCGGAGTCAATGTATCCCGTCCCGTTGCACTTTGGGCAGGGGACCTTCACGAAACCGCTGCGCAGTCGGTCTATACCGGTTCCGAAACAGGCGGGACATTTCTGTTGGGGCGCCATGCGGGGGGTATATGTCTGGGGGATTTCAATCTTTCCCGGCCCCCCTCCATGCTATTAAAAAAGTAAGAGGGCTTTTGGCCGTTCTTATTCTATCAGGTCGGAGGCCACCTCTTCCTTCCGGACCGTGACCCGTCTGGGGAAGAATCTCAGAAGGATGACATCGCCTACGGCTTTCACCCAACGGTAGGGGACGCTGACACTCCTGGACCCCTCCACCAGCACGGGATTCGTGCCGGTTATGAACAGGCCGTCTATCCGCTGTCTGTCCACATCTATGATGATGTTGTTCACGTTCCCCAGGAACAGACCCTCACGGGTGTATACCTGGAGGCCTATCAGTTCAGATACCTCCTGGAGCATCCTGAATCCCGGAACCTAAACCCCTCTGATGTTCTTAAAACTTTCTCTCTATCCCTTTTCTTCCCTTTTTCCTCCTAAATCCCCCCGTCACCCTTAATTCTATCCCCGCGAACATGGAGGAGCCAGGCGACCCCTATTCCCACGACGGCCAAGATGATTCCGGCGCCCATATACAGATAGAGGACAGCCCGCCGCCTCCTCCG
>JAGHBH010000007.1 GCA_021161085.1 Thermoplasmata archaeon
GGCCCGGCGGAACGCACCAGGATGTTGCTGGTTGTCAGATCACCGTGCACCACCCCCGCCCTGTGAAGCCTGGCCACCAGACGGCCCACGAGTCGGAGAAAACCGGCGGCCTCCCCTCTATGGGTCTCCATCCACTCCTTGGCCCGCACACCCTCGACATACTCCAACACCAGAAGGCCGGAGTCGTCCACATCCAGCACCCTCGGAACCTCCACACCGGCATCCCTGGCCGCCCACAATATCCTGGCCTCGGCACGGGTGCGCTGCGCCCTCAACATGGAATCCAACACAGGATGCCTGTATCCCTTGGAAATCCTCCTCTTCTCCACGGCATCCACACCCAGCCAGACCACCCGGTCTATGACCGCCTCGGCTCCCTGGTAAAGCCTCAACGCCACACCACCTCCACCTCGTCCGTGCGGAACCGCTGCCTCACACCGCTGTTCTCCAGAGGGGTCACCACCCCCGCCCGGTACATCCTCACCCCCGTGACCGCTATCATGGCCCCGTTGTCCACCAGCAGATTCCTCGGAGGCACGAAACACCTGGCCCCCCGTTCCCCCGCCATGATATCACACATCTCCTGGAGACGGCGGTTGGCCGCCACCCCCCCGCCCAGGAGGATCTCCTCCTTTCCCGTGTGCGCCATGGCCCTCTCAGCCACCTCAACCAACATCGCAAAACACGTCTCCTGGATGGAGTTAGAAAGGACTTCTAGGGAGATCCCTTTCTCTCTCAGCGAGAGGGCGGCCGTGAGGATGCCGCTGAACGCCACATCCATGCCCTTGACGGAATAGGGGAGGGAGACCATCTCCCCTGTATCCCTGGCCAGCTCCTCCAGCCTCGGCCCCCCGGGAAAGGGAATGCCCATCTCCCTGGCGAACTTGTCAAGCATGTTCCCTATACCTATATCCAGTGTCTCGCCGAACACACGGTAGCGTCCGTTGGAAAACGCTATCACCTGGGTGTTCCCGCCCGAGGCATACAGCAGCACCGGGTCGGTGGCCCCCGTGACGGCCGTCCCTATCTCCAGATGGGCCACACAGTGGTTCACACCCACCAGGGGCACCCCGAGGGAGGCGGACATGGCACGGGCCATCGTAGCCCCGACCCGGAGACAGGGGCCCAATCCCGGACCCTGGGAAAAGGCGACGAGTTCCACATCCTCCCAGCCCACCCCCGCGGAGGACATGGCCCGGTCCAGAACCCCCCTGGCTTCCCTGGCGTGGTGGTCGGCCGCCTCCCTGGGATGGATGCCACCCTCAGAGGGAACGTACATGCTGGACTCTATGGACAGCACCCTGTCGCCGTCAACCACACCGACACTGAAGGTGTGCGCCGTGCTCTCCACACCAACACACTTCATCAACGCTAGAGCAGAGGACGGAGTATTTATATCCCCCGCCCCGATACACATCTGGTGATGGAGATGACGGAGATAAAACTGGATGTGGTGGAGATAGAGAAACCGGAGGAGATAAACCTCATCCTGGGCCAGAGCCACTTCATCAAGACCGTCGAGGACATATACGAGGCCTGCGTCAACGCCGTCCCGGGCATAAAATTCGGCGTGGCATTCTGCGAGGCAAGCGCCGACCGGCTCATCCGCTTCGACGGAACGGACGAGGAGATGATAGAACTGGCCGTTGGGAACGCTAAAAAGATAGCCGCCGGACACACATTCATACTGTTCACCAGCAACGCCTATCCCATAAACATACTCGGAGCCATAAAGAACGTGCCCGAGGTCTGCCACATCTTCGCGGCGACCGCCAACCCCCTCCAGGTGGTCATCGCCGAGAGCAGCCAGGGAAGAGGCATCCTGGGGGTCATAGACGGGCTGCCTCCCCTGGGAGTGGAGGACGAGGGAAAGAAGGAATGGCGGCACGACTTCCTCAGGAAGATAGGCTACAAGAGATAGAACACCGTGAACCTTGGAAGAGGGAACCATGGACCTCATCGTGTACGGTGCCGGGAGTGTCGGCAGCCTCATAGGCGGCCTGCTCTCCCAAAAGGAAAACGTCATACTGGTGGCCAGACGCCCCCACGTGGAGGCCATACGCCGAGAGGGGCTGAGGATAACCGGCCTAACAGAAAAGAGGAATGTGGTACGGGCCTCCGTGTCCCTGGATGACGCGCTGGAGGACATGCCCCGTCCCGATGCGGTTCTGGTATGCGTGAAATCATACGATCTGGCCGAGGCACTCGAGGACATATGGGTCCACGCACCCCTGCCCGTGGTACTCCTCCAGAACGGCCTGGCGGTACTCGACACCCCGGCAGAGGTGTGGGCCGGAGGGAAAGAGGACATACCTCCCATCGCCATAGCCTCCCTGACCCTGGGCGCATTCTTGGAAGAACCGGGCGTTGTGAGGTACACCGGACACGGGACGGTCACCACAGGCCCCCATCCCCTCCATGCCACGGAGCAAGGCAGCCGGGAGAGCCTGCGGCTGGCCGAGAAGATGGCAGCGGTCCTGGGAAGGGCTGGGGTGAACACCGTCGTGGAAAGTGACATGGAGACGGTGGTATGGAGGAAAACCGGCGTGAACCTCCTGATCAATCCCGTGACCGCCCTGGCAGGGAGGGAAAACCGCATCATAGTGGAGATGGCCGGGATGCCGGAGAGCCCCGGGGCCGCAGTGCTCCGGAGGCTGGCGGAGGAGTTCGCCTCCGCTGCAAACGCCGTTCTATCCGACGAGCGGGAGGGGCGGTTCACCGGAGAGGATGTTCTTCGCAGCGCCCTGGAGGTGGCGGAGAACACTGGAGAGAACAGATCCAGCATGCTTCAGGACCTGGAAAGAGGACGGAGGACGGAGGCCGACAGCATCATGGGCTCCCTGCTGGAAAAGGCCAGAGGGGCAGGGGTCGAGACTCTCACCGTGGAGATGCTTCATATCCTGGTGAACCTGAGAGCCCATGGATGCAACGGTAAAATGTTATAAACACCCCCGCCCTCACCCCCTCCGACCTGCATGAAACGAGAAAAGAATGAAGGAAATGGGGCGCCGGGGGAGGAAGGAAAAAGGAATAACGTCAAGGACGGAATCCTCCAGACGGGAAAAGAGTTCCTCCTGGCGGTCTTTATCATAGTGCTATTGTTAAGTCTCACATACGGCTACACCGGAAACTGGCCTCCCATGGTGGTGGTGGAATCCGGCAGCATGAAACACGGGCCGCCGGACGAGAGCGACATCGGGGTCATAGATCCGGGGGACCTGGTGCTCGTCAAATCCGTGAGCCAGAGGACGGACATAATCACCTACCTGGAGGGGGCGCCCAGCGTGGCCATAACCCTCTCGGAGGGAGGAGAGGTGGTCCTCAGCACCACCCACCACGGGGGGAGAAGCCCGCACGCCACGTATGGAGAGTACGGGGATGTCATCGTCTACTACAAGAACGGATACGGAAGCTCCGTGCCCATAATCCACCGGGCCATCATGTGGGTGGAATACAACGCCACCGCACGGGCCTTCGACATCCCCTCCATACCGGTCCACGGGTTCAAGGGCAACATAACCCTCCACGCCATAGGATACCGGAAGATGGACCTCACCGTGGACCTGGGCAGGCTCATGGACGACTTCGAGAGGAACAGGGTCCTTCCCCACGGGGGATTCATCACCCTGGGAGACCACAACAACAACTACGACCAAGCCGGGCTGGTTGACATATACTACAAACCCGTACAACCGGTCATGGTTAGCTGGATACTCGGCAAGGCCAGGGGAGAGCTGCCCTGGTTCGGCGCCATAAAACTCTACCTCGGAGACGAGGACCCCAACGACGGACGGGGGCGGGAGGCCATACCCGCCGAGAGCTGGAGAGGTCTGTATTTCACCATAGGCGGCATAGTCATACTGGCAGCGGTGGGAGATGCCGTCACGTACATGCTGGAAAAAA
>JAGHBH010000012.1 GCA_021161085.1 Thermoplasmata archaeon
ACCTCCTCTCTCTCCTCTTCCTTTCCCTCCTTTTTCCTTTCCCCTTCACCCTCCTCCCGGGCCTCTACTCCCCTCACGTCATATTCTCCTTTCTCCTTTTTCCCCCCGGCATCTTCCCCGTGCCATCTGCCGCCTCCGAACTCGTCCCCTGCGGAGACCCTGCCCAGACGGGGGGCCAGTTCCCTTGCCTTCGCCACCACCTCCCTGACGACGGGGGAGGAGGACCTCTCCCTTAGGAGGAATGCCACATCCTTCTCCTCCAACCCGGCCCTGGCGGTCATGTATACTCTGAACTCCTCGTCATTCTGGAACAGATACTGGAAGTAGGGGAGCACATCGTCCAGCACACAGCTTTTGGAGGTGTGGACAAGGTGTCCTATCTTCTCGGCCACGGACGATCTCAACCGGCGTTCCTCCTTGCTGCCGCTCATCATCATAAGCCAGGAGGGGAATTTCAGCCGTCCGATGTGTTCTATGCTCTTCTGTTTGGCCGTGGCCACTCCAACGGTCATGAAGAAGTTCGCGTACACCCACAGCCTGTACTGGTTCCTCCTCTTCGCCCTGCGGAGGTATAGGTCGGCCCTGGAGAGAGCCTCGTATCCCCTGTACAGCCATAGGGGGTTCCTGTAGGCCGCAGGCATGTTCTCATCTATCCACAGGATGGAAAACTCCGGCCTCTCCCCTATATCCATGAGCTTTTCCAGAGCCCGTTTTCCCTCCATCCTGCTCTTGAGCACCAGGGAGGTCACCTCCCACATGTCCGATGTCACATCCCTGAGGCCGGAGGCGCTGACATCCTCCAGCCTTATCCTCTTCCTCCCCAAAGCCAGGGCTTCCAGGTCGTTCAGGGCCCCCCTCATATCTCCCCTGGCTTTCCGGGCTATCTCCTCTGCGGCGTCCCTGTCCAGCCGGATGCCTTCCCTTTCGGCCACCTCCATGAGCCGGGTCGCCATGGTCCTGTAGTGCACCCTCTTGAACACCACGGGAACGCAGAGGCTCTTTATCTCCTTCCCCACCTGGTCCCTGGTGAGGGCATAGAGGTCGTTCACTATTATTATCATGGGCTGGACGGTCTCTTCCAGCACCCTGAGAAGCGCCCTTCTCCCTCCTTTGTCCAGAGCCTCGCCCTCTTCCTCTCCCCCTCTCTCGTAGAGGCTGTCCGCTTCATCCACTACCAGCAGCTTCCTCCTTCCCTCCCTGGATGAGATGAACTCGCCGTCGTCGGAGAACGTCTCGTTGAGCGCCCCCGCCCCTATTATCCTTCGAATGGCCTCCGCGTTCCTAACATCGGAGGCGTTGACCTCAACCACACCCCAACCCATCTCTCCGGCCAGGGCCAGTGCGGCGGAGGTCTTGCCCGTGCCCGGCGGCCCGTAGAGAAGGAGAGCCTTTTTCTCGGGGATCTTGTGCTCCCAGGTGTATCCCCACTCCCTCATGGTCTTCACGGCGGTCCTCTGCCCCACCACCTCTGCCAGGGTTCTCGGCCGGTGTTTTTCAGGCCAGTCCAGAGGTGTGTTGGAACGTGGGCTGTTTACCTCCTCCGGGGCGGTGTTCTCGCTCATCCGCATCCCCATGGGGTTTCCTCTTATTATATTAACGTCTCCGCTCTTCCGGAGGGAAATGGTGGGGGTCGGCGAACCTTTGAAATACCCCTCCGTATATGCCCCTCTCCAACCGCCAAAATTGTACGATGGTAGGAGAGAGGTAAGATGTCAGGAGATGACATTGCCGGTTCCTCTGCGCGTGTTTTCAGACTGAACACCCGATGCCCGAGCTGCGGGCTGATGTTCTATTCACCCCCGAAGGAACCCGGACACCCCGGGGATGTCGAATGTCCCGGCTGCGGATATGTGTTCCATCCCGGGCCGGGCGGCTACGGCTCCATCCCTCCCGTCCATTTCGGACCGCAGCGGGGTCCCAGCGAGAGAACGGTGACGCTCCTAACGATCTTACTCGTGGTGGTCGCTGTCGTCCTCTCCTCCGCGCTGATGCCCCTGTTCGTGGGCCAGAGGGAGAGCGATAACCAAAAACCCACGGCGGACTTCACGGTCTCGGAGGAGGTGTACACCGGAATGCCGGTCCTGTTCGACGCCTCCGGATCCTCGGACCCCGACGGAGCCGTCGCCTCCTACAAATGGGAGTTCGGAGACGGCACGGTGGGCATAGGA
Source organism: Thermoplasmata archaeon (assembly GCA_021161085.1). GTDB lineage: Archaea > Thermoplasmatota > Thermoplasmata > JAGHBH01 > JAGHBH01 > JAGHBH01. The sequence continues at coordinate 2,169 of JAGHBH010000012.1, forward strand.
AAGAAGGTCCAGCACGCCTACGAGAAGCCGGGGACATACACGGTCAATCTCACGGTCAGGGACATGCAGGGGGCGGAGACCACCATCTCCAGGGACATCACGGTCAGCCCGGAGCCGGAGAACTATCTCACCTACACCATAGCCTACATTCTGGAACATGCGGAGGAACTGGTGAACGTGCCGGTACACATCCCCTGGGCGGAGGTGACCCGGAGGGGGGCGTACGACAACGAGGCCAACCAGGACCTCTCCAGGTATGTGTATTTCTACATCTCGGACAACAGCACCACGGAGAGCCTGGAGGTGTTCTGCGGCAGCGGGGCGGACAGGCCCACTATGCTCAACACCAGGGACGTGGTGGAAGTATACGGGACCTTCACCTGGTACGACAGGAACAAGAACAACACCAAGGACCCCTGGGAGGTGTGGGAGATAAAGGTGGAGGCCAACAACAGGGACAGGGTGGAGAAACTGCCGGGATACGAGATCGTGTACCAGACCACCACCCTGGCCAGCCTCAACGCCAACCCCCAGTGGTATCTGGACAACCAGCCCTTCGTATACATCCCCTGGGCGGAGGTGGCGGACCTGGGAAGCATCCCCACCTACGGGGACAGCAGCAGTTCCTGGGTGAACTTCTACGTCTCGGACAACTCCACGTCCCATGATGTGTATGTCTATGTGGAGAAGGGAGGGAGCATGCCCTCCGGGCTGGGATGGTACGATCGTGTAGCCGTCAAAGGAGAATGGACCTTCTACGACTCCAACGGCAACGGTGTCAAGGACGCCAGCGAGAGGTGGGAGATAAAGATAGCCGCAGGCACCACGGACGAGATAGTCCTGGTGGAAGATTTCAGGGAGCCAGGATACAGGACCACCACCATCGCCAGCCTCCTGGAGGACCCCGAGGCCAATTTCCAGAGGGATACCCAGTATGTGCACATAGAATGGGCACAGGTTACCGACCCCGGTCGTTATGGTGACGGCTACGGAAGCGATCCGTCCGATTACATGTATTTCTATGTCTCCGATAACAGCAGTCCGCTGGAGATCGAGGTGTTCGTGGACGGCTACGCCGTGCGTCCGAGCGTGCTCGGGTGGGATGACATCGTGGAGGTCTACGGCGTCTTCACATGGTACGACAGGGATGAGAACGGTGTTTATGACCCCTGGGAAACCCTGGAGATAAAGGTGCGTGGGGACAGCGGGGATCGTGTGGTCTTGCGTGTGAACACCAGCGGGGACAGCCCCTCCTACACCCCGGTGTCTCTGTCGGAGTTGCTCTCCTCTCCCGAGGTCTATTCCGGCAAATACGTTTCCGTCTCAGGGCTGGATGTCACCGACCTGGGAAGCTACTCTTACGAGAGCAGTCTGGATCCGAGCAGGTCTGTGAACTTCCACGTGGGAACGGGAGATCTCGATCTTACTGTGTATGTTGAGGGTGGTGCGGAACGACCTTTGACGTTGAACTATGGAGACGTTCTCTCCATCGCGGGTGTTTTCACGTGGTATGATACCACCGTGAACGGTGTGAAGGACCCGTGGGAGGGCTGGGAGTTGAAGGTGCGGGATGCCAGCACGGATTATGTCCGGGTGGATATACCGGCCACGGGAAACGAGTATGTCTCGTATACTCTGGCGGAACTCCAAGAGGGCATGTCCTCGTCCCCGGACGACTTCAACGGTCTGGCCGTACACTTGACGGAGATGACCGTGGTGGATGCCGGAAAATACGCCAGCCTCACGGAGAGCGATGATCCCCAGTCGTCCGTGTACTTTGATGTGCTCGATGATACCACGGTGACATCGTTGGATGTTTATTGTGAGTATGGTGCGGAGCGGCCTTCCATGCTGTATGTGGAGGATGTCGTGGACATCTGGGGATGGCTGAAATATGACAGCCAGTATGGCTGGGAGGTCGTGGTCAGAGCAGACTCCTGGGACCGTGTCATCCTGTCCTCAGAAGCCTCTTATACCTACGAAGAAAGCACGTTGGACACCCTGCTCTCGGACGTGGACGGGAACCTCGGAAAACATGTCCGCCTATCCTGGGCACAGGTGACAGACCCAGGCCGCTATGGTGACGGGTACGGAAGTGACCTTTCCGATTACATGTACTTCTATGTCTCCGATAACAGCAGTCCGCTGGAGATCGAGGTGTTCGTGGACGGCTACGCCGTGCGGCCGAACGTGTTAGGGTGGGACGACATAGTAGAGGTCTACGGTGTCTTCACATGGTACGACAGGGACGAGAACGGAGTCTATGACCCTTGGGAGACCCTGGAGATAAAGATTCGGGCAGCTTCGGATGACCGCGTCATCCGCCTGGTGGAGAGCGACAGCAGCCACCCGACATATCTCAACGTCACCCTGCGGGACCTGCTGGCAGACCCCACCTCCTATGTCGGCGGATATATCAGGTTGACCGACCTCTCCGTGACCAACATCGGCTCCTACGGATACTCCGACAGCAGCGACCTCTCCAACTCCGTCTATTTCTACGCCACCGACGGCACCACGGAGGACGAGCTGGACATATACTGCCAGGGAGGCTCGGACCGCCCGGTTTCCCTGACATACGATGATATCGTCACCGCCCAGGGCGTGTTCACCTGGTACGACACCACTGAAAACGGGGTCAAGGACATCTGGGAAGAGTGGGAGCTGAAAATCAGAGCGGCCTCCGATGACGGTGTGTTCGTCACCCGGTACGCCGAGCCGACCAACTACACGGAGTACAACCTCTCCGCCCTGCGCGCCGCCATAGATGCCAATCCCGGTGCCTTCGAGGGTGCCGGGGTGTATATCCCCAACGCCACCGTTTATTTCGACGCCGCCGGCATGTATCCGAACAGCAGGTATGCCAGGGACGACTTCGACTTCGACCCCACGGACTACGTCTATTTCGACATCGTGGACAACAGCAGCCATGACCCGATGGACGTGTTCTGCCTCTACAATGCGAACCGTCCGGCAGTCCTCTCCTACGGGGATGTCGTGGATGTCTGGGCGGTGCTGGAGAACGACCCGGATTACGGATGGGAACTCCTGGTCAGGGGCTTCTCCACTGACAGGGTGGAACTGGTGAAGGAGGTCACCTACATCAACGCCTCTCCAGAGGATATCCTGGCCGATCCCGGGGCCTGGGAGGGAAAGTACATCACCCTACCCTACGCCCAGGTAACGGATGTGGGAACCTACACCTCCGACCACTATCCGGGAGATTACGAATATTTCTTCGTGAACGGCACCGGACCAGGGGACGGTTTGAAGATATATTTCCCCAGCTATCTCAGGGAGGAGAACTACCCCGTCCACGTGGTCAAGGGCGAGGTATACACCATCTCCGCCGCGCTCATCCGGTACTATGGGGAATGGGACTTCAAGCTCACCAACGACCTGAAGATGGGATATACCCTCGTGGAGCCGGCCCAACCCTCCAGGTATTCCATCCACGATATCATGGCCGACCCCGACAACTTCATAGGGGAACTGGTGGAGATACAGAACGCCTATGTCTCCGACAACGGGACCTACAGCGACCCCAACAGCAGCGATCCCTCCAGGTATGTCATCTTCGATATAACGGACGACACCTCCACGGCCGAGCTTTCAGTATTCGCCGAGGGATACGCCAACAGGCCAGCCTCCCTGGGGGAGGGCACCGATGAGAGGGTGCATGTGGTGGGCTTTTTCACCACATACAAGGGCGATTACGAGATAAAGATAAGGGAGAACACCGACGACCTGGTGGAGAAGATAACCCCCGGGATGGACACGCCGCCCGTGATATGGAACATGAGCCAGAGCGAGATGTATCCCCTGCCCACTGAGGAACTCCACGTCTACGGCAAGGTGACGGACGACCACGGCATCTCGGCCGTTTATGTCCTCTATTCGCTGGATAACATGGTGTTCGAGATGCTGCCCGCATCCGACATCGGAGGGGACGTCTATATGGGATCCATACCCCAGTGGGAGGACGGAACCCAGGTGTGGTTCCATCTGCTGGCGGAGGACGGCAGCGGCCAGTACACCATCTTCCCCCATATTCCTGGCACGGCGATCTTCAGGGACAACCCCCCGGTGCTGTCATCCCTCTTGACGGACACGGAAGGGATAAGCCCCTACAGAGCGGCCACCATATCGGTAATAGCCTCCGATGATGTGGGTGTGGCCTATGTCAACCTCACCTATCGTGTGGACAACGGCACATGGATCACGTTGGCCATGGTTGATGACGGAACCGGAGCGGATGCTGTGGCCGGGGACGGCAGATACACCGTCCAGATACCGCCACAGCCCAAGGACAGCCTTGTGGAATACTACATCACTGTAGTGGACACCGTCTCCAAGACGGACCGCCTCCCCTCGGGAACATCTTTCTACTCCTATACCCCGAGGGACGATCCGCCCGTGGTGTATTCCGTTTATAGGAGCCCGCAGAGGCCGAACCCGGGCAACGCCACTAACGTCACCGCTTGGGTGGTGGATGATATCCAGTTAACCGCCGTCTATCTGCATTATATCATCAACGAGACGTCCGTGTTCGTGCTCCAGATGAATGACAACGGAACCGGGGTTGACCAGACGGCCGGCGACGGCAACTACACCGCCCGGATACCCGCCCAGGCGGAGGCCACGCTGGTACGCTACTACGTGGAGGCCGTGGACAACATATCGCAGACTGTTTACAGCAGCAACTACACCTATCTCAGCAGCTACAACCTGCCCCCGGACATAGAGGACGTGACCAGAACCCCCGAGAGCCCGCACCCGTATCAGGTGATCACGATAGAGGCCAGGGTGACGGACGACGGCCAGGTGGAGGACGTCTATCTGAACTACACGGTGGACGGCGTTAACCACACCCGCCCGATGTACGACGACGGCACCAGCGGCGATTCGGTCTTTGGCGACGATGTCTACACGGCCCAGATACCATACGGCGTACACGGCACCGTGATAGACTACGAGATAGTCGCCAGGGACAACGCAGGCAAGATATCCAGATATTCGGATACCGTGACCGTGATAAGCGACCCGCCCACCATCCACGAGGTGACCTTCGACCGTCGTGCCCCGACCAACTACTCCGTTGTCATCAAGGCCACAATAACGGATGACGTGCTGGAGACATATTTCCACAAGACCGTGTATCTGAACTACACCACGGACGGGGTGAACTACACCAGCACCACCATGAACGATGACGGCGTTGGAGCGGACGAGTACGCAGGCGACTGGATATACTCCGGCTATATACAGACCCCCGTGGAGCCAGGCATGATAGAGTTCCACCTCGAGGTGATAGGGGACGGCGGCCAGAACAACAGGTCCCCTGCCCTGGGCGAGGAGGATTATTACTTCTACACCCCGGCGTACCGGATAATGTTCGACAAAGCATATGGCGAGTACTACGGGGACCCGGACTTCCACTTCGCCGACACAGTGGAGGATATGGGATTCGACTTCGTCTTCGGCAACATAACAGCGGAGGACCTCAACGCATACGACATCATCATCGTCTCCGACCCGTCTTACAGCTTGACGGTGGGGGATATGGACAAGTTGAAGGCCTTCGTGGAGAACGGCGGCAGCCTGATGCTCCTCTCCGAGGCGGATTACAACGATTACGGGAAACCGGAGAACGTCAATCCCGTTCTGGAATATCTGGGCATATCCGGGCGGCTGAACGACGACGAGGTTCTGGATCCCACGGACCACTGGAGCACCAGCGACTATGCCATCTATCTGAGGGCGGCGAACGGGACCTTTGACATGGACACCCTGGGCATATCCGACGGAATAGACATGATATACGCACGGAGCATGTGTTCGGTCTACAACATCACGGGGGATGGGAGCGACGGGAACATCGTCCTCATACGGGGGGACAACGACGCTTACACCGAGGACAAGGACGGGGAACCTCCGGCGGTGGTGTATTCTTCCGGGGATTATCCCCCCCTTCTCGTCGCCACTGACGTAGGCCAGGGAAAGGTGGTGTATGGCGGGATGCACAACGTATTCTTCGGTGATAAAAAAGCTTCTATCTATATGTGGGAATACTGGAGAGAGGGAAGCCAGCTGGCGAACTACACGGAAAATCTTGTCAGATGGCTTACCCCTGTGCCACCCATGGAGATAGGCTATATCCACAACACCACGCCCGTGAACGGCAACATAACCTTCTACACCAACATATCATCGCCGGACCCTCTGGAACACGTCTATCTCTACTACGCTCTTCTCCAGGAAAAATGGCAGGACACACCTGAGAACTGGACGTTCAACAGGGTGGAGATGACTGACAGCGGCGGCGGAAACTACACGGCGAAGGTTTCCTTCTCTCCCTCCGACAAGATGATCAGGTTCTACGTGGAAGCCAGGGACATCTACAGGAAGGGGTGGCTGAAACCCTACGACGCACCGGACTACGCTTATTATGTGGTCCTGAGCTTTGGAAATGTTTCCTATGTGCGTCTCAACGAGATCCTCCCGGCACCGAGCGCCGTTGACTGGGATGGGGATGGGACTGCGGATGTCTACAAGGATGAATGGATAGAGTTCTACAACAACGGCACCGATATCGTCAGCCTGAAGGGATGTCACGTCCAGGTAAAGAGCTACTATCTGGACATAGACTTTAACGTCTTAATCTGGCCGGGGGACGTTGGGGTCATCTACGGCAGCCAGATGAAACTCTACCTGGCAAACAGCGGTCCCACCACCGTGACACTGTACAACCCCGACGGCTCCGAGGCTATCGACACGATGACATACCAGGACGATCCCGGGTACGACAAGTCCTGGGGACGGGACCCAGACGGATGGGGGGTTTGGATAGCTTACGACAACCCCACCCCGGGAGAGCCCAACAACCCCGGAGGATAGGTGCGGAGGTGAAAGGCCATGAATGGAAACACCGAGAGGACGACCTCAGCCACCTCCTCCGGGAACCCCCCACAACCGCTTCGGAGCCAGCCCATCCCGGCGGACCGGCCCCAGATACACTGTCCCAACTGCGGTAGATATATAGGGCCGGTGGAGACCTGTCCCTACTGCGGTTTCAAGATACCCAAGAAGGCATCCTACAAGGCGCTGAAATACGGGGTGCTGATATGGGGCATCGTCGGCGTGCTGCTTCTCCAGCAGATATACGGTCCCATACCCAACCCGGAGGTTAAGATAGCGGACCTGGGCCCGGAGAACAACTACGGCCGGATAGTGATAGAGGGAATGGTCACACGGACCCCCACCTACTACGACTCGGAGACCAAGGAGTACGGGACCCTCTATTTCACCGTGGACGACGGGACCGGGGAGATGCAGGTCATCTCCTACGACACCACCACCATCCAGCTGGTCAAGGCGGGCAAGATACCGGCCTTCGGGGACCACGTCCGCGTTGAGGGGACCTATCAGTATCGGGATTACAAGTACAGCATGATCCTGGACTCCCCGCTGCATCTCACCATAGAAAGGCCCGAGCCATACGAGACCACGGTGGCCTTCATCGACAACGCTCTGGAGGAGGCGGGACTGACCGGGGACAGGGTGACAGTCGAAGGCTATGTGGAGTCCTGGGACCTCTACGACTGGGCATTGAGCATGTGGATAACCGACTACCAGGGACACAGCGTCAACTTCTACGTGCCCAGCGCCGTCTGGAAGCTCACCGGAGAGGGCAGCCTCTTCGGCCTTGAGGTGGGCCAGCATGTCAGGGTGACCGGGGCGTTGATGTGGTACGAGTCCGGCCGGTACTCCCGGTGGGAGATAATACCGGCCACCTCGGACGACTTCGTCATACTGGACGGAGGTGCATAAGATGGACGGGAATACTGGCGAGAAGACCCCCAGACCGATGGACACTCTGCCCGGATCCCCCCTTCCCTCACCCGGCCAGGACCCGTGGACCCCGGGCACCCATACCCCGGCAGATATCCCGGGCACCCACACCCCGACCGCCGATATCCCGGAGACCCAGACCTCCCCTCCAGCACCGGAGATGTGTCCGAGCTGCGGCAAATACACGGGGGGAAAACACCAGTGCCCCCACTGCGGAGCGGACACCGTCCACAGGATAAAGGAGACGGTCCTGGTGGCCTTCGCCCTCTCCCTCCTGCTCATAGGCGGAGCCCTATATATGGTAGCGGGTACGGCCCAGGAGCCTCCGGCCAGGGAGATAGGCAGCCTGGGTATGGAAGACATATACGAACATGTGAGGGTCATCGGCACGGTGGTCAGCGAGCCCACTTTCTATCCCGACAAATACGACCCCACAAGCGGCGTTATAAAGGTGCGGGTGAACGACACCACAGGAGAACTGAACGTCAAACTGGAGAAACCGGTGACCAAAGAGGTCATAACCTCCGGGATGATCCCCTGCGTCGGAGACGTCATAGACGTCAGGGGCACCTTGTACGTGGGGGACGGCTGGATGCAGATAACCTGTATAACCCCGGACTTCCTGAAGATAAAGGAGAGGAATATACCCCTATGGAGATATCCGAGATAAGGGATTCCACGAACACCGAACTGGCGGAATACACCATGGTGGAGACCACGGGCACCATAACCAACGTCCGGGACCTGGGCTTTGCTGTCAGCTTCCACCTGGAAGACCCCACGGGAGCGTATGTGGTGGTGTTCGTACGGGACAGCATAATAGAGCTCACCGCCCCCGACGGGAAGCTGGACAACGTATACGAGGGCCTTTACGCCACCGTCCGCGGGGCCCTTGTGTGGTACACACCCCGTGGCTCCTCGTACGGCTACTGGGAGATAATACCCACGTCGGCGGATAGCATCGTAGCCCACGGCGCACCACCCCAGCTGGAATATCCAGAATACACTCTCTCACAACTTCTCTTCAACCCGGAGGACAACGAGGGTCTGCTGGTGAAGGTCTCCGGTCTCCGTATCTACGAGATAGAGAGCGCACACCTCTTCAAGGCGGCGGAGGACAGCACCGGCGGGAACATAACCATATACGTGGAGTACGGGGGAAACATCACGGGCAACGTGACGCTTGACAGCATCATAGACATCCAGGGCGTGTTCACACGGTACAATGACATCTGGGAGATAAAGGTGAGAGCCAGCACGAGCGATTATATACTGGTGACCGCCGAGGGCCAGGAGGAGGTGACGGCATGATCCACTACTACCTCGTACTCCTCCTCTTCGCCCTCCTGGGGGTGGTGATATCGGCCGTCCTGGCCCTCATCCCCGGTCTCCATGTCTACAACGTCATAGGATTCGCATTCCTCGCCTATCTGGCATTCTTCCCCTGGCTGGACGACCTCATGTTCGCCATGCTCCTGGTGGGAATGCTCACCGGCTTCGCCCTCCTGTTCACCATAACCACGGTATATCTCAGCGCGCCGGACGACAGCACCATGTTCATGGTCATGCCAGGCCAGAAATACCTCCTCCAGGGGAGGGGACACGAATCCGTGCTCCTCACGGGGATAGGCTCCCTGGTGGGCATCTTCTTCCTTGTGGTGGTCCTCACCATGCTCCAGCACCAGATCAGGGTCATCCGGGAGGTCACCCAGGACCACTGGTTCTGGATAATAGGGGCGGTCATAGTGTACATCCTGATGTCCGAGTTCCCCAAGGACTTCGGCAGGTCAAAGACCACCCTGGGCAAACTCCGGGATGCGTGGAAGACCCTGGCCGCCGGCTACCTGACCTTCCTGCTCTCTTCCATCTTGGGAATGATAATATTCTACAAGACCACCATGCCCATCGACCGGACCTTCCAGAGCCTCATGCCCCCTCTGGTGGGGATGTTCGCCGTACCCAATCTCCTCATCAACATCATATCGGACATGGAGATACCCAAACAGCATGTGTGCAAATCCGTGGACGTCACACCGGAAGAGGTCTTCCGGGGAGGAGGATCGGGATGCCTGGGCGGCATATTCGGGGCGTTCATGCCCGCCGTGACCGCAGGCGTGGCCGGCCTGATATCCGGACACGCCACCGCACAGAAAGGCGACAAACCCTTCATCATATCCATGGGAGCATCCAGGATGGTTTACTATGTCGGAGCGGTGATGCTGTTCTTCCTCCCGGGCCTCCACCTGCGCAGGGGGGCCATAGGCATATTCATCAACCTCTTCTTCGTACCGGAGACGGCTGAACAGTACTATCTGCTGGCTGCTGCAGTGGCCGTTAGCGGGGCCGTGGCCTTCATACTTCTCCTCCTGATATCCAGGTCCATAGTCAAGATACTGGACAGGGTCTCCTTCCAGAAGATGAGCATCGCTGTTCTCTTCGTCATAATACTCATCGTGTTCGCCATGGGCGGCCCGATGGCCGTACTCACCATGAGCGTGGGCGCCGCCATAGGAACCATCCCCATAGTATTCCACTCCCGCAGGTCAAACTGTCTGGCCGTCATCCTGGTTCCCATATTCCTCAACATGGCCGGCATAGGACCGCAGATCGCAGCGTGGATGGGGTTGATGTGATGGAGGCGGCACACATGAGACATCTGAGACCCACGGGAGCCCACACGGAAAAGAAGAGAGGCAGAGGTGATGCGAGAGGTGATGCGGGATGAAAGGCCTCACACACTTCGTCATGGGAATAACCATAGCCACATGCTTCCCCCTGGCCGTGAAGGGGGCGGTTACGGAGAGTTCCCTCATACTCCTTCTCGGAGGCATATTCGGCATACTGCCGGACACCCTGGACTTCCGACTGGCAAAATATCTGGAAAAACACGACTACGACATAGACCCGGACCCCCATAACATAGACCCCACCATGATAGCCAGAAGGATGGCCGAGGCCATAGACGAGGCATGGCACACCGGCAGGAAGGTCCAGATACAGTTCCACACCATAAAGATGAGCGCGGATCTCTGGCGTCAGTACAAGATCATGATAGACCAGGACAACAAGAGGATAGTTTGCAAGATCGGTCCCCTGGTGACCACAGGCAAATCTCCTCTCCCCGAGACGGAGCCGCCGGAGGACAAGGCCCACGGCGAATGGCCGTTCAAAGCCAACGTCCTCCACACCTACGACAAATGGACATACGTGGACATATTCAGCGGCCCGGACTTCGCCTTCGTCCCCGAGGGAGACCACATCAGAATAGACTTCATACCCTTTCACAGAAAATGGACCCACAGCCTAACCGTCCCCTTCCTCTTCATGCCCATAGGCTTCCTCCTCTACGGCTGGAACGAGATGGGATACACGGCCAGCCTCATCATACTCTTCTCCTACTGGGGCCACGTCCTCCTGGACCAGACCGGGATGATGGGCAGCAACCTCCTGCCCCCGTTCACCAAGAAAAGGACCAAAGGCCTCGGCCTGGCCAGATCCAACGACGCCATAGGAAACTTCTTCACCAACTACATGTGCGGCGCGATAGCCCTGTGGAACATCAACTACTTCTCCCCGCATCAGGTCCTGGGCAGCGACTTCGTCAGATGGTTCGGCATAACAGGATACTGGCCCGCCTATTTCGTCGGCCTGGCCAACCTCTTCGTCTACTACGTCATCCCGGTGCTGGTGCCCCTCTACATCATCTCAAAACTCTACATGAAATACCACCAACCAGAGGAAGGCGAAGAGGGACTGCCGGAGACGGCCACCAAGGAAGAGCGGGCGGCCCTGGAGATGATAAAAAGCATGGAAGGCTACGAGAGCACATAAACCCCCCTGGAGGCCTCCGCAAGCCCCGCACGGCCCGCCTCAGTCTTCGCTCTCTCCCCTCGTTCCGCCCTCTCCCCTCATCCCCTCGACCTCCTCCAGAAACCTCAACCCCCAATCGGAAGAAACCGCCTCCCTTGCCGAGGAGAGGAAGAGTTCAACAACATCCCACTCCAGAACCCCCTCTTTTCCATACTCCACAGCCTGAAGCGCCATCTCCAGCTTATCCAGCTCCCTGACCGCCCTTGCCTCGGCAGAGTCCCCCATCTCGAACTCCCTCCACAACTCCAAATACGCCTCACCCCCCGGCACACCACTGAACATCTCCTCCAACGCCTCCAGCTCACGCTGCCTCTTCTCCTCCCCATCCACACCATCCACAGGAGTGATATCGCCCACAACGGCCTCGGCGAGATCATGCAGAACAGCCATACGCAGCATACGCTCAACATCCAGCCCCAGAATATCGCCAACGATCATGGCCATCAACACCACCCTCCAAGAATGAGAGGCAACGGACTCCGGGGAAGACACGCCAACCCTGACCCACCCCGAACGGGGGAGGGACTTCAGGGTGCGGGAGAGGTGGGGGATCTTTATGTAGTGCTCTGTAGTAAAGATCATAGGGAGCAGTAGAGAAAAGAAGAATAAATGGTTTTTGATATGAAGTATTAAATGTAGTATCCTGTGTAGGTTAATGACATTTGTCGCCCTCCCAGACTGGTGGGTGACTTATGTTGGACAAGCGAAGTGTTCGGTTGAAGGTAATGGAGTTAAATCCACGGCACTCCAAGAGAAATACTGACAGACAACGGCTCTCAGTACGGTGGAAAAGGAGAAGGAGACAAC
>JAGHBH010000128.1 GCA_021161085.1 Thermoplasmata archaeon
CTACCAAACCCCTCCCCTGCTCCCCGCTCTCCCGGGACAACCGCAGGGGGAACCATTATATCCCCCGGAGGGGATAGAGACAACCCCGGAGGATACAGGTATGGACAGCGGCCGCAGGGTCACGGAGAAAGGAACGCTGACGGATTTCTTCACCGTCATGCTGGCGGAGGCCATATCCAGGGCCGCCTGGGATGTCCCCGCGGACGTGGAGAAATCTCTCAGGGCCGCCGAGAGAGAAGAAGAGGGGGCGGCCAGAGAAGTACTCCGATCCCTTATCGAGGGTCTGGATACCGCCAGGAGGGAAAAGCGGCCGGTGTGCCAGGATACCGGAACGGTGGTCTTCTACGCCCGTGCCAGTCCCACATTTCCCTACATATCCCATCTCACCCTATCCCTTTCACCGGCCGTGGAGAAGGCCACAAGGGAAACCCCCCTCAGGCCGAACACCGTCAACCCCTTCACCGGGGAGAACCCGGGGGACAACTCAGGGAGGGGGATGCCCGTGGTCCACTGGGAGCTCAGCGGCGACCTGCCAGGGGATGAGGCGAGGGTCATAGTGGTGCTCAAGGGAGGGGGAAGCGAGAACCCCTCCCGCACCAGGATGCTGGACCCCGTCGAGGGGATGGATGGTGTCAGACGGTTCGTTCTGGAGACCGTGGCCGAGGCCGGGGGGAGGCCCTGTCCCCCGGTGGTCGTCGGGGTGGGAATAGGGGGCGGGATGGCAGAGGCCGCCGCCATGGCGAAACGTGCCGCACTGAAGCCCGTGGGAGAGAGGAACGGCGACAGGGAGGCGGCGGCCCTGGAGGAGAGGCTGCTCGAGGAGGTGAACTCCCTGGGGATAGGCCCCATGGGCCTGGGCGGCAGGACAACCGCATTGGATGTGAAGGTGGAATGGGCCTCCAGACATCCGGCCAGCCTGCCCGCGGCCGTTGCTTTCCAGTGCTGGATAGACCGGAGAAAGACCGTGCTGTTCAGGATAAAAAACGGCGTGGAGGGCGGCGTTGGAGAAAGAGAAAAGGGGGAGGCTAGGATGGAGGCAAGGATCCTGGACGGGTGGGTGGAAGAGGGAACGGGAACACCCGATGCCATCCAGGGAACAGGAGAGTTCGCCATATCCCCCCGGGAGAGGATCGGAGAGGCGAAGGAGGAAGACGGCAGCCGCCCGGGAGGTGGGAGCGATGGCTGAACACCGCCTGAAGGTGCCCCTGGATGAGGAGGGCGTGCGTTCCCTGAAGGTGGGGGACACGGTCTGGCTGTCGGGGACCATCTACACTGCCAGGGACGAGGCGCACAGGAGGCTCATGGAGGAGAACCCGCCGTGGGCCAGTGGGCTGAAGGATGGGGCGATATACCACTGCGGCCCTCTGGTCATAGATCTGGGCGGCACCTACCGGCTGATATCCGCAGGACCCACGACCAGCAGCAGGATGAACTCGTTGGCCCCGGGGGTGATGAGGAAATACGGCGTCCGGGTGCTGATAGGAAAGGGAGGTATGGACAACGGGGTGTCCGCCGCTCTCCGGGAGCTGGGCGGAGTCTATCTGGCGTTGGCGGGGGGTGCCGGGGCGCTGGCCGCCTCCAGGCTTGTCTTCAAGGCCGTCCACTATCTCGATCTGGGCATGCCTGAGGCGGTGTGGATACTAGAGGCTAGGGAGCTGGGGCCGATGACCGTGGCCATGGACTCCCACGGCGGCTCCATATACAGGGAGGTGAAAAGGCGGGCGGAGAAGCGGCTGAAAGAACTGCTCTGAACTCCGATATACAATAGAGGTCAGAGGCCGAGCAGACTTGCTGTTATGTCGGCGACCTCGCCCGGCCGGCTGGCGACCGTTATTCCGTGGTCTCTCAGAAAGGATATCTTGTCCCCGGCGCTGCCGCCCTCGCCTATGAGGGCACCGGCATGCCCCATCCTCTTCTCCGGAGGTGCCGTTCTCCCGGCTATGTATGCGGCCACCGGCTTGTCATATCTCTCCGCCAGCAGTGCGGTCTCCTCCTCCGCCCTGCCTCCTATCTCGCCCACCATCACCAGCCCCCTGGTCTCCCCGTCCTCCATCAGGAGTCTGGCGGCCTCCGTCATCGTGGTGCCGCACACCCTGTCCCCGCCCACTCCTATAACCGTGGTCTGCCCTATCCCCCTCAGGCTGAGGGCGTACACTATCTCGTAGGTGAGGGTTCCGCTCCTGGAGACCACGCCCACACCCCCGGAGGAGCCCGGAGGTCTGAAGATGTGGTTGGGCATTATTCCCACCTTGCTCTTCCCCGGGGACGCCAGGCCTGGACAGTTCGGCCCGAGGAGGAGGCCGCCCCGTCTTCTGAAGATGTGGACGAGCCGCAGTTCGTCGTGCAGGGGAACGTGCTCCGCAACCACCACTGCCCGGAGAACACCGGCATCCAGGGCCTCCGTACAGGCGTCCCTCACATGGGGTGCGGGAACGAATAGTATGGAGATGTCGAAGGGCCCCCTATCCTCCACGGCACGGGCCACGGTGTCGTACACGGGGACGCCCTCCACGGTCTCCCCGCCCCGTCCCGGTGTCACCCCCGCCACGATGCGGGTACCGTAATCCAGCATGGCCCGGGTGTGGCTGCGTCCCTGATGACCGGTTATGCCCTGGACCAGCACCCTGGTGTTCTCGTCGATCAGCACGCTCAGTCTCCCACCCCCCTTCCCGTGTTCCGGCCGTCTTTCCCGGCCTGTCCCGTGGCCTGGCGTGATATGTCCACGGCACGGGCCACCGCCTCCTCCAGACCTGTGTAGAAGGAGACGCCCCGGGGCTCGAGTATGTCCTCCGGCGGCCTTCTCCTGGCCCCGGTGAGACGGACCACCAGTTTCACCCCCTCGGGCAGGGGAAGGGCTCTGGCTATCCCTTCGGCCACGGTATCCGTTTTCGTCATGCCTCCGAATATGTTGACCAGCACCACGTCCACGCCGGAGGAGGAGGCCAGGCGGACCGCCTTCTCCACCCTCAGAGGGTCGTCCGTGCCCCCCATGTCCAAAAAAACCCCGGCTTTCCCGCCCATGTCGGAAATCATGTCCAGGGTCGCCATGGTCAGCCCCGCACCATTGGCCACCACCCCTATCATACCGCTGCCCGCATCCAGGCGGACCATAGCCAGGCCCTCCTTCCCGGCCTCGCTCTCTTCCGGGGTCAGCTCCCTGTCGGGGGAGTACTCCCTGCCCGGATGTCGGAAGAAGGCGTCGTCATCCAGAACGATCTTGGAATCCAGGGCCGTTGGCAGCCCCCCGTCCGGGATGACCAGGGGGTTTATCTCCACCAGTTCGGCGTCCTCCGAGGTGAAGAGGGAGTACATCCTCTCCACGACATCAACGAGAAGGCCCCGCTCAACATTTAGGAGGTCTGCCAGGTCTCCCACGGCCTTCCCGTCCGGACCGTCCAGGGGGTCAATGGCATGGAGGTAGACGTCCCCGGCCTCCTCCACGTCCACACCCCCGGAGGGGGAGGCGAGCAGCACCGGGCATCTGAGCTCCCGGTCCACTCCAACAGAGAGGTATATC
>JAGHBH010000081.1 GCA_021161085.1 Thermoplasmata archaeon
CCTAGGGGCCGTGGGAATGCCCTGGTTCGCGGGTGGTAGATACGGCCCCGATGTGGTCCTCGGATACACCGGAGGATATCTAATCGGGTTCATCGCGGCGGCATGGCTGATAGGATATGTTTCCGAGGAAAAAAGATGGGCGGTAACATGGAGGGGCCAGTTCTCCCTCATGATGTCGGGAGCCATGTTGATTCTGGCAGTGGGAACCCTGGGCCTGTCCCTTTCCATGGGCGTCCCCCTCTCCGTGGCCTTCATTTGGGGCTTCCTTCCCTTCGCAGCCGTGGAGACAGCCAAAGCCGTTTGTGCCGGCCTCTCGGCCCCCCTCTTCAGCGAGGGGCTCGGGGAGGCCCGGAAAGCAGGTTAAAACCGTCTGATATAGTTAAAAATATGCAAAACAGCGGCAACATATTTGGCCGACAGTCTTTTATATTCGGCCGGTCAATACAAAGGCCCACGGAGGAAAGAGATGGGAGAATCCACACCAAACAAAGCCTCCTCGGAAGGGGGAGAGGCTCCCAGAGAAAAGAGCATAGCCTTCATCTCAGCGGGAGATATGGAAAAATATGCCTACTGTCCTCTCAGCTGGTGGCTCAGCAGGGAAACGGAGGTGGTGAGGGAGGACACCCTCCGGGGGGTGGAGGAACACGGTATACTGGAGCGCAAGCTGGACACCGTGGATATGAAGGTCGCCGGGGCCAAGGGATACGAGCGGGCGGTCTTCTGGACGGCCATACTGGCCACCATCCTCTCCATAGCAGGGGCCGCCCTCATAGCGGACACAAAGGAGAGCGAGGGATTCATACTGGCATTTCTATCCCTGGTGTGGCTTCTCGCGGCCTCCTATTTCCTGTATCGTGCCGAGACCATGCGGAGAATGGGAGAGAAGGGGAGGGGGGCCGAGGCCATCATAACCGTGTTCTCCGTTGTGGCCATGCTCCTGGCCCTCTTTGCCGTGGTCTTCGTCCTCCCCTCCGACAGCAGTTTTCCCTTCTACCTTGAAACCCTCTCGCTGATGTGGCTGGTTGGGGCCTCCCTGTTTCTCTACCTCAACCTCTCCCTGACCCAGGAGGCCGCGGATGCCAAAATATCCGCCGGGATATCGGAGGGAGAGATAGTATATCACGATTCCTCATCCAAGACGCCGCCTCTCCTGGTATCGAAAAAATATGGTATAAGGGGAAGACCGGACTATCTCCTCAGGAAGGAAGAAGGACTCGTTCCCGTGGAGGTGAAGACCGGCAGGATACCCAGAGGGCCGCTGTTCTCTCACATAATCCAGGTTTCCGCCTACTGCCTGCTGGTCGAGGAGACCTATGGAGAGACGCCACCCTACGGCGTGATAAGGTATCAGCGGGACGGGCAGAGGGTGGAACACGAGATAGAGTACACGCCGGAGATGAAGAAACTGGTGCTGGACAAGGTGGAGGAGATGCGTAGGAGCATGGAGACGGGGGAAGTGCACAGGAATCACAGGAAGGAGAACAAGTGCCGCCACTGCAGCAGACGGAGCGTCTGTCCGGAACGCCTGGTCTGATTCTCTCCTCCACACCATATTTTCTTATCCCGGGACACCTTTATATCCCTCTCCCGCATGGTGTCGAACAGGTGAATATACAGAGGTGAAGAGCGTGGCACTCAGGATGTACAACACCCTCTCGGGCCGTGTGGAGGAATTCCGTCCTCTGGTGGGCAACAGGGTCTATATGTTCGTGTGCGGACCCACCGTATACGACCACTCCCACATAGGCCACGCCAGAACCTACATCTCCTTCGATGTCATAGCCAAATATCTGGCATACAGGGGATACAGCGTTTTCTACCTGATGAACGTCACGGACATAGACGACAAGATGATACAGCGGGCCAACGAGGTGGGCATACCCGTGGAGGATCTGGCCGACATGTATTTCAAGTCGTTTTTGGAGGACATGAGAGCCCTGGGGGTGGACTCCGTCAACCTCTATGCCAAGGCCACCGAGCACGTACCGGAGATACTGGAACAGATAGAGGCCCTGATGGAGAAGGGCATAGCGTATGAGAGCGGGGGCTCCGTCTATTTCGAGGTTAAAAAATTCCCCTCCTTCGGCAAGCTGTCCAGACAGCGGCTGGACAAGCTGGAGGCCGGTGCCAGGGTGGATGTGAGGGAGGAGAAGAGGAACCCCGAAGATTTCGCCCTCTGGAAGGCATACAAACCGGGGGAGCCCTCCTGGGATTCTCCCTGGGGACCCGGTCGGCCGGGCTGGCATGTGGAGGACACGGCCATAACCATGAGATATTTCGGCAGCCAATACGACATCCACGGCGGGGGCAGGGATCTCATATTCCCCCATCACGACAGCGAGATAGCCATAGCGGAGAGCATAACCGGCAAGGAGCCCTTTGTCAGATACTGGCTCCACACGGGCTTCCTGAACGTGGAGGGGGAGAAGATGAGCAAGAGCCTGGGCAATGTCATCACCATAAAAGAGCTCCTCAAGCGCTTCCGCCCCGAGGTCGTCAGATTCTTCTTCCTTCACTCACACTACAGGAGCCCCGTCGACTTCACCCTTACGCTCCTGGAGGAGGCCGAGGCGGCGTACGAACGGCTGGAGAACACCGTCTCCAACCTCAGGAGGTCGGTCAAGGAAGCATCCGGCGGAGTTGGGGAGACCGGAGGAACCGGAGGCGGGGGAGAGATGGAAAGGGAGAGCGGCCCCGGCCTGGGGGAGAAGGCCCTGGAAACCAGGAGGCGTTTCGTGGAGGCCATGGACGAGGACTTCAACACCAGGGAGGCTCTGGCCGCGCTGTTCGACCTGGCCAGGGAGGCAAACCGGGCACTGGCGGAGGGCGGCTGCACCCCTGAGGAGGTGAAGGAAGCCCTCTCCGTGTTCGAGGACTACGGTGGGATACTGGGCCTCTTCGGAACACCGGCTGACACCAGTGCCGCTGCAGCGGAGGCGGTGATACGCATACTTCTGGAGGAAAGGGAGGCGGCACGGAGGAAGAAGGACTGGGAGACCGCCGACAGGATAAGGGAGAGGCTGGCGGAGGCGGGAATAACAGTGGAGGATGGAAAAGATGGGCCCAGATGGCGGTTCTCCGGCGTTTGAGCCTTGGGGGGAGCCATTCCTCATAACGGCCTCCGGCAGTATGCCCCGAAAGCGACCCGGGGGTGTGCTCCGATGGTGAGAAAGGCCCTGGTTCTCCTGTCCGGGGGGATCGATTCTCCCGTGGCGGCGTGGCTCGTTGCCAGAGACGGAGTTGAGATAGCCGTGCTCCACATGGACAACAGACCCTTCACCAACGACCAGGAGTTCGGGAAGGTCAAGGCCCTGGTGGAAGTGCTCAGGGACAGAACGGGACAGGGTGTTCGCCTCTACACCGCACCCCACGGTATGACCGTGCAGACGACGATAGGAAGAATAGCCAACCCCCGATACCAGTGCGTCCTCTGCAGAAGAATGATGTTCAGGACCGGGGAGGCTCTGGCACGGGAGATAGGGGCGGAGGTGTTGGTAACCGGAGAGAGCCTGGGCCAGGTGGCCAGCCAGACCCTCAAGAACATGGCGGTCGAGGAGGAGGCCGTGAACATACCCATCCTCCGTCCCCTGCTCGGACTGGACAAGACCGAGATAATGGAGATGGCCAGGGATATAGGGACCTTCGACATCTCCACCTCCCCGGGTCTCTGCTGCACCCTGGCCCCCCACAAACCCTCCGTCAAGGCGTCCCTAAAGACGATCAAGGCCGAGGAGGAGAGGATGGACATTCCCGGCATCATGGAAAGGGTGCTGGACGGTCTGAGGGTGGAGGAGGCGACGTCCGGTGGCGGTGGAGGGTTCGGAGACCGGAAAGACAGACGAGAGGGAGGTGTGAATGTTGTCTCCCGGTGATTATCTGCTGGTCGTGCTTCTCATCATAATCGTCCCTCTGGCGGTAGCATTCCTCCGAAATGCCCACATGTCCGTGGCCCTCCTGTTCTCCAACGTGGCGGTGTTCGCCCTGATGGTGCTTCTCAGGGGAGAGAATCCCACCGCGTGGTATGTGCTGGCTTTCAATCCGGCCGATCTGGCGGCCGGCAAAAACCTCTCCAGCCTCCTGACCAGCATGTTTCTCCACATATCAGACATGCATATCCTGTTCAACATGATATTCATGATATTCTGGGCTCCGACCCTGGAATCCCGTATAGGCCCCCGTCTGCTGGGCGTGGTATACCTTCTTACAGGGCTGGCCGGAACCCTGACATATGCGGTGGTCCACTGGGGGGATGCCACTCTTCTGCTGGGGGCCTCGGGAGCCCTCATGGGCATAGCCGGGGTGATGGTGGCCATGTATCCCCAGGAGAGAATCACCTTCTTCCTCTTCTTCATACCCCTCCGGAACGTGAGACTGAGCACCGCCCTGGCTCTCATGCTGGCAGCGGAATCCCTTCTGGCGATCTACAACCCCGGCAGCGGCATAGCCCACGAGGCCCATCTGGGGGGCGTGATCGCCGGCCTGGCCCTGGGTTCCATGTTCTCCAGAGCGGGAGTGGGCTCGACCCGAGGGATGACCGGGCGGGATGGCCGTTCCGTTGCCGGCGACGGGGGGGCAAGGGGGAGCGGCAGGCACGTATCCGTCCATCCTTCCGACCTAGAGAGGACCGCCCACCTGCTCCGTGGGATGGCTGTCACGGAGGCCCAGAGGGAGGCCGTGAGGGAGTTCGAAAGAAACCTGGACGAGCCGGATATAGCCGCATTGTGGCTCGACAGGTTCCTGGAGGAGGCAAGGTGTCCGAGATGCGGCGCCCCTCTATCCCATCCCGATACCTCCGGTATGCCCCTGAAAAGAAAGATATCCATCGCCAGAGGGCTCGGTTGCGGGTGCGGGTGGAAGGTGGAACGGGACACCGAATAAACGTGGGATTTCACCGGGTATCTCAACGGCGGCCGAAGCCGAACCTCCGCCTCTTCCCGGTGGTGAGAGGGGTTCTCTCCACCTCCAGCCGGTCGAAGGTCGGATATTCCTCGACCAGATAGGCCGGGAAGGGAATCTTCCTGTACCCTTTTTCCAGTATCCAGGGGGCTACCTCCACCCTCCCCTTCTCCGGGTCAACGGCCACCAGGGAGGGGTCGCATCTCATCCTCTCCACCACAGTCCGTTCCACATCCTCCAGGGGCAGGTCCCCGCATTCCACCACTCCCTTGAGAATGGTGCCGTCCGGGGTGACCACGTCCATGGGCCGGGCTATGGTCTCCGCCCTTCTCAGCAGGCGGTTTCTGAGCTGTACACCATCCTTGAATCCCGCGGAACAGTAGTGGACCGAGAGAGCGAAGCCCTCTTCCTCGGCGTACTCCAGGACGGACATGCTGGCCTCCCTGCTGCCGGAGACCACGGCTGACGCCGAGTCCTCTATCCGGTATCCCCTTTTCATGAGGGCCGGGAGGTTTCCCTCGCTGTATTCGAGTTCGTTGATGTTGAGAAAGAGCACGTCCATCCTGTCTAAAAATCCGGCCAGGGCCTTCATCTCCTCCTCTCTGTCAGGCAGACCCGGTATCTCGAATCCCACATCCAGGCCCATATCCTGCACCTCTGCTATCGCCGGGCGGAATCTCTCCATCTCTGCCCAGTCGTCCGGTGCGGGGTGGAACCTTATCTCATCCAGGCCGGCATCTGCCAGTGACTTGACCAGTCGGGGGTCCAGCGTGGCGGTGTAGAGGTGTATGTGATGCTCTCCTCCGAAGCGCTCCTTCAACGCTTCTATGTACCTTCTCGTCCTGTCCACCACCAGCAGGGGGTCGCCTCCGGTTACGCCCGTCCCCTCCGCTCTTATCAGGGTTGCTTCCGTCAATATGGAATCCAGGTCGGAAGAGCCGTCATCGAGGGATACGGGCATCTCGTCGGCATACACCACATCCCTCCCCATCTTCTCCACAGAAAGCGGGCAGTAGAAACATCCCTGGTTGCACAGGCCGGTGGAGAGGAGGACCATCTTGCTGCCCCGGGTGCAGAATATGCAGCCCTTGGGGAGGGTGCCGTACACGGCGGAACCTGCTTCCAGTTCCCTTATCGCCATGATGGAGGGATGCTCCTGGGGGTATAAAAACGGTTCGTCATCACCCGGGGGTCTAGTGGCTGAGTTTTTGTTAACAATCCATTATAAAAATTATATAGGTCCTGTAACATTTCCATAATCAGTGAGAGCCTGTGAACTCCACCCCTCTAGAG
>JAGHBH010000075.1 GCA_021161085.1 Thermoplasmata archaeon
CTCAACCTCAGAGGCGTCGTGAGAAAGGCTCTGGGCGACAGGAATCTGAGAAGGAAATATCCGGACCGTGTGGAGGAGTTCGCCGACAAACTGTGAAAGCCATCTTTCCACGATTCGGATAATGGGGCGGTATGTTTGGGGGGGGAGACGTTACGCTCGGTCCTGAGATGTATCAGCACCTATCTATTTATTCAGCATTATTTTATTTTTATGTCTATATTCATCCAAAAGTTTAAATCCGTGTTCCTTCAATGTAGACAATCGGAGCAGATGTGAAGAGCCAAGAGCCTAAAGAGGAGAGAGGAGAGAAACAGTAGGAGCCGGAAAGACGGAAGGGGAGACAGGGAGGAGATGATGTGGTATGATTCGTTCCATTGATAAACTCGCCATGGAATGGAGGAACACCGGCGTTCCCGACATATCCGTTATCCGGAGGATAGAGAGCAGACTTGAAGGAATCGACGAGGTGACTGAGGGGGCTCTAGCGGTTAGGAAGATGATCTCCGGCCTTCACCTCTGCCATGTGGACTTCTCAACACATATCAGAGCGGTTCTGGGGAGCATAGGATCGCTGACTCCACTGGTTCCTCCGGACTCCATCGGCTGCTACTCCATCTCCAGGGAGGCGGGGAGCCACTCTCCCGGCCTCCTCAGGAACATAGGAAAAACGGACGAATGGGTCAAGACGCTGGAGGAGAGAATGTCACTCCCGCAGATGGGTGTCAGCAAGGAAGAAAGCGACTCCGCCCTCCCGATCCTCCTTTCGGACTCGGAGAATCCTAAGGTCCTGCAAGGAACCGGAGGGAGAGTAGGGATGGCGGCAGACCGGGATGCGGAGTCAAAGTCCAGGATACTTTTGAAGGCCGCCGTTCTCCGTCTTAAAGGACATCCCTCGTTTCACAACATAGAAGCAGGGGGAAAGATCGAACGGATGTTCATGAGACAGGCCTGCGGTGTCGCCCCCTGCCACTACTCCTTCCAGGAAAACATAAAGTCCTTTTTGGAGTCCGTGGAGAGGATGGAACCAAGAACCGCATTCGAGACCTGCGGCACATATCCCAAAGAAGTATACGGTGAGGTCTGCGTGGTGGTCAGAGCACTAAAAAGATACCTGGAGACAGAGATAACAGAAACTGGTGACGGGATCTCCAGGGAGGGAAATGTGGGTTCCGGAGAAGCAGCCCTTGGCTCCATGGAAAATGCGATACTACGTTTGTTGGGCGATCCCTCCTCTGAGAAGCTGTGGCTAGCCGATTGTCTGTACCAGACCCTGATGATGCTGTCTCACCCCTCCATGGCGAAGAAGAATGTAAACAGCATACGGATGTCTTTCATGAGGGCCACGGGATCCCATCTCAGGCAGGGACGTTTTCTTTGAGTCATACCTTGAATCATACGCCCAGGGATATCCTGAGGGCGTCCCGGAGGCCCGGTGCCAGGCCGAGCACTAGTATGGTGAAGCGAAGCAGCCCCAGGACCGTGGCATCCTTTATCTCTTTCCGAACGTCGTTCTCGAGAATATAAACCACGAGGCCTATGATGGCAGCCTTGAGGAGGTACATGACCGCCGCCGTGCCCGTAAGGCCCATGAGGAGTCTGGGGAGGACGTGCTTTTCCCGGTAGCCGTATATGTCCACCCCCACAAAAGTGGCGCTGGCATCCAACATGTGTCCGAACATTATGAGAATACTGGTGGGAAGGGCGAAGGCGGACAGACCGGAGAGACCCGGACGCTTGCTGAGGAGCCTGGCTGCCAGAAGGAAGGAACCGGCGGCCGCAGACGCCAGGATGAGTATCGCGGCGAACATGAGGAGACCTCCTCCACCACCCTCAAAGAAGCCGGAAACTATGGGAGGCAGGGACACCGCCAGGAGGCCGCAGCCCGTGGAGAAAACCGCCAGATGATGCCCTTCCACCCGGACGAGCGGACGGAGAGAGAAATGGACCGCAGGGGGCACAAGGAGCGCCAGGAGGACGGGGGAGAGAGGAGAGGGGGCCGGGTAGGAGCCCGGGGATGCGGAGACCACGAATATGGAGGAGAATGATACACTCCAGATGGCAGAAACCAATGGCGTGAAGAATGGCCGATCGGATGCACGCGGATTGGATGCCCGGATGCCAGATTGCATGACCTCCCGGAGAGCCGAGAACGAAAGGGTTCCCAGAGCGAACGCCCCGAGCAGGAGATATATGAGCGGCGCGATGAAAAGGTATCCTCCGGGCGGGCGGAAGACACCCATATCCTCCAGGACACGATACGTGGCTCCTGATACCACGAAGGGCAACAGGGATATTATCATGCCCGTGTCAAAAGAGATGCGGAGCCTGCGGAACAGCACGTATATCCATGCGACCATGAGGGGCAGGAGGACTGCGTAGAGGGCCGTGTTGACGGGGTTGTATCCTGCCCTGGCCCCCATTATCTCCATTCCGAGCGAGTCGGCCACCACCGGCCCCCATACATATTTCCATACAAAACCGTCCCAGAACACCCTGGGGGCGAGAATGCTCCCCAGCACGATGACCGCCAGGAAAAGTGAAACGCCGGCTGTGGCCAGATACAGCGACCTCGGGGGGGCATAGGGCCTGGGGATCGGGGTAGAGGGGAAACCGTCGGTCATATCAGATGCTACATGGACGTGGGGGGAGGCCATGGGGGAGGAAAGGACAAAAGGTATATAATTAACCCCACTATTGAACGGGAATAACACAGAAGGGATGCGTTGATGGACAACATAGAGGAACTGTTCAGCAAGGCCAAGGAGATGCTGTTCCCCCGAAGCGTGCTGGCCGGCCACGGTGTTCTCTCGGCCGCAGGGGACATGTGCAGGTCCTTCAAGTTCAAGGGCCCCGGAGCGGTCGTGACGGGCCCCACCACAAGGACCATTGCGGGAGACAAGACAGCCGAAGTGGTGGAGGACGCGGGCTACGATGTCCACGTTGTGGAAACCGGTCCGGCCACCACGGACAACGTGAAGGCCGTGACAGAGGAACTCAGAGAGATGAAGCCGGGGTTTCTCCTGGGTGTCGGAGGAGGAAGCAAGATTGACATAACCAAGCTCGCCGCCAAGGAGCTCAACATCCCCTTCATCAGCGTTCCCACCAGCGCCGCCCACGACGGCATCGCATCCCCCAGCGCATCTCTCAAGGTGGAGGGGATATCCAAATCCATAGAGGCCGTCGTCCCCATGGGGGTCATCGCCGACACCGAGGTGATAATGAAGGCCCCCTACAGGAGCCTGGCATCAGGATGCGCCGATGTCATATCCAACCTCAACGCCATCAGGGACTGGGGACTGGCCCACAGGCTCAGAAACGAGTACATCAGCACCTTTGCCGTGACCCTCTCGGAGATGACCGCCAAGATAATACTGGAGAACGCCAAGGCCATCAAACCCAACCTGGAGGAGTCGGTCTGGCTGGCCATACGGCCCCTCATAGTCTCCGGTGTCGCCATGAGCGTTGCTGGGACATCACGGCCCACCAGCGGAAGTGAGCATATGTTCAGCCACGCGCTTGACATCATCGCTCCGGGGAAGGCTATGCACGGCGAACAGTGCGGCGTCGGGACCATAATGATGACCTATCTCCACGGCGAGGACTGGCAGATGGTCCGCAACGCCCTTCTGGAGATAGGAGCCCCCACCAGTGCCAAGGGACTGGGCGTATCCGACACCGACATTATAGAGGCCCTGATGATGGCCCACAAGATACGACCGGAGCGGTACACCATCCTGGGAGACCAGGGACTCTCCAGGGAGGCGGCCGAGAAGCTGGCCGTGTACACCAAGGTGATAGAATACTGACCCCCGCCGACCCGCGCCGCGGTACGCCGCCGCACAGGGAAGAGAGAACAGGTGGAGGAACGAAGCATGACCGAGGAGAAGATAAGGATAACCGTCATATCCAAGAGGAACGCCGTGGAGGGATACAGGTTCGTCTATCTGGGCCCCCTATCGGAGTGCAAATCCTGCAAGGTCAAGGGCATCTGCTTCGGGCTGGACCCGGGCCAGATGTACGAGATAGTGGAAGTCAGGGACCGCACACACCAGTGCTCCGTGTTCCAGGATGGCGTGAGGGTCGTGGAGGTGAAAGCGGTTCCCTTCGAGGCCGCCGTGGATTCCAAAGCCGGGGTTGAGGGGGCGGTCATCACGCTGTCCAAGATAAAATGCTCCCACCCTGGCTGTCCCCACTACCAGATCTGCCATCCCTTCGGCCTCACGGGCAAGGAGAAGATAAAGATAGTGTCCGTTGAAGACGACCTGGAATGCCCCCAGGGACACAGCCTGAAGAAGGTCAAAGCCGTCCTGGGCTCGTGAATAGTCGTGGGACGTTATGAGACCCAGCCGGGCCCGCCGCCCATGGTATCTTCCGTCGCCCCGTCGCTCTCCTCTTTTTCGCTCTCGCTCCCCGGCTTTCCCCCGGATCTCCCCGATTTTCTACTCCACCCTCTGGTTCCCCTCCGGCCTCCTCCACCGGCGCCGCCGGAACCGCCGAGCCTGTCCAGTTCTTCCAAGAGTTCCCTCTCGCGGCGGGACAGCCTCTTGGGAATGGCCACTTTCACCCTCACGTACAGGTCTCCCATGCCCCTCCCACCTCCCTTTCCAACCCTCATGCCGCCGGACTTGGGGTTGGGGAGGCCTTTCCCCCTCACCCTTATGACCGTGTCCGGCTGGGTGCCCGGAGGTATCTTCAACAGATGCGTTCCCTCCAACAGAGGTATCTCGACCTCGCCCCCCAGTATTGCCCTGGTGTAGGGGATCTTCACCTCCTCCCAGAGGTCCTGTCCGTCTCTCTTGAACACGGGATGGGGGGCCACATGGACCACGACATAGAGGTCACCCCTCCGGCCGTCCTTCGAGATGTTTCCCTCTCCCTTGAGACGCAGCACCTGGCCCTCATCCATGCCGGGTTCTATGGTGAGCATCAGCCGGCGTTTCTGCCTGACCACACCCCTGCCCCGGCACGCACCACAGGGGGACTCTATTATCTCTCCCCTGCCCCTGCATCTTCCACAGGGGCCGACACGGATGAACTGGCTGTATCCTCTTCTGGTGACTTCCTTTATCTGACCGGTGCCCCCGCACGCCGGACACTTCACTGGTTTAGTGCCGGGGGCCGCCCCAGTGCCGCCGCACTCTCCACACGGCTCCTCACGGTAGTAGATGACCTCTTTCTCTCCACCCCGATAGACGTCCTCCAAAGTGAGGTTCAGATCGTGCCTCATGTCTCCAGGCGGATGTCTCCTGCCGCTCCCCATCCCTCCGGCACCGGGGCCGAAGAATATGTCGAAAAGACCCCCACCC
>JAGHBH010000065.1 GCA_021161085.1 Thermoplasmata archaeon
GTGCTGGGATATGGGGGCGGGCAGGCGGGTTGGGGGTGGGAAACCATTAATAACCCTTTGGGGTTTTACAGGGGCGATGGAAAGCCTCAAACTGCCCAAGGGAGAAAGGGAACGCTGTCCCACCGGCATAGAGGGACTGGACAACATACTCAACGGGGGGATACCCCGGGGAAACACCGTTCTGCTGACGGGGAGCTGCGGTACGGGAAAGACCACCATGAGCCTGGAGTTCCTGGTGCACGGCGCCCTGGCGGGGGAGAACAGCCTGTTTCTCTCCGTCACCGAGGCTTCCAGCAAGCTGCTGAGCAACGTCATACCCTACGAGTTCTTCGACGAGAGTCTCATATCCAGCGGAAAGCTCACCTTCATAGACATGGCGGCCATGTACGACCGCCTCGGCCTGGAGAAATCGGAGTTCACCTTCGAGGACATCAGCCTGCTCGTGGACTCCATAGGGGAGATAGTGGAGGAGCTGGCCATCAAGAGGCTGGTGGTGGATTCCATAACCAGCGTGTGCTACAGGCTGAAGACCGAGGAGAAGATAAGGGATTTCATCCTCCGCCTGGGCAAGGTGGTCAGCGAGAAGGGATGCACCACCATACTGGTCAGCGAGATATCCCCCAAGGAGGAGAGATACTCCCTCTACGGGGTGGAGGAGGCCATAGCCGACGGGATAATCCTCATGGGAAACCTCGAACGCCGGGGCGACCTGCTGAGGACCCTCCAGGTGGTGAAGATGCGGGGCACACAGCATTCCAGGACCAAATACGTGCTTGACCTCACCCCCGTGGGCCTGCTGCTGGTCCCGCTGCTGAAGGGAGGTGGCGGCGTATGACCCTGGCCCTGGAAGTTGGAGAGAAACTGGCCGAGATGCCCGAGTCGTCGGCCATAGCCATCCGGATGGACATCAACTCCTATTTCGATATAATAAGGATGATCATAGAAAAGTTCGCCAGGGAGAAGGATCTGGAGGTTGTCTACATAACCTCCACCATCCCCTCCGCCTCGATACTGAACGCTCTCCGGCTCCTGGAGGTGGACACATCCAGGGTGCATTTCGTGGACGCCATCTCCAGGATAATGAGCGGCACGGTGGAACGCTCGCAGCAGGTCATATACGTGGAGAGCCCCACCATGCTGGAGAACGTCATGCTGAAGGTGGAGTACCTGGCCAGGAAGGCGGCCGTCGAGGGAAAGAGCATGGTGGTCGTTCTCGATTCCATAAACTCCCTGGCCATCCACAACAACACCAAGATACTGAGCGAGTTTCTCCATATAATGGTCAACAATCTTCGGACGAAAGGAGCGTACACGGTCATCTTCGCAATGGAGGAGCAGAGCAACGAGGAGATATTCAACATGCTCGGGTTCGTCTGCGACGACATAATCTTCGTGGAAAGCCCGCCTGAGGAGGAAGAGGAGGAGAGCATCTGAGGGAGAAGAGGGAAGAGGAAGGAGGAGAGACAGATGAGCGGAGTGATTGACACGGGCGTCGAGGCCATCAACGAACTTCTCACGGGCGCTCTTCCCGAGGGACACATCATCCTCGTTTACGGGCCGCCAGGCTGCGGTCTGGAGCTGTTCGCCAAGCAGTATGCCAACGCCGGGGGGGACAACGTCACCTACATCGCCACGGATGAGGATACGGACAACATCATAGCCACCATGCAGCAGTTCGGATGGAACAAACGCATCAACGTGGTCAACTTCGGCAAGGAATACTACCAGAAGGTGCTGGCCAAGAGGCTGGAGGTCAGCAAATACCGGGAGGAGGGGATAAAGATGGAGGACATAAAACACTTCACCTCCGCCTCCTGGCGCAGCGAGAAACCCATCAATTTCCTCACCAAGCTCATATACGAGACCAGCCGCCTACCCCCGGGGTTCAGGCTGGTGGTGGACTCCCTCAACTTCTTCCTGGAGCACTACGACTTTCCCTCGGTCCTCTCCGGCCTCAGGACCATAAGGGCCCACGCCCAGCACGTGAAAGGGGAGGTGCTCTACACACTCCACACGGGCTTTTATCATTCCGGGCTGGAGAGCGGCATTGAGAGCCTTGTGGACTGCCTCCTGGAGTTCGAGACCGTGCGGTCCGGGGCGGATTTCGAGAGAAGCATCATCATCCACAAGGTGGCCAACCACCCGGAGCGCACCGGAGTGCTCAAATATGTCATAGGCAACGCCGGCATTACCGTGGTGGAATGAACGGGCGGTGCCGCATCTCCCACCCAACGTAATTCGTCAAATGCCGAAATATCTTTCTCTCATTCCCGATTATCTTCCAGAAATGTTTATATAATACCTATCTGGTTATATAGAATCGCAGGCACGACCTGCAGGAGGACGAAACAAATGTATATGAAAAAGGAAGAGAAAAAGGCGGTGTCTCCGGTTATCGCCGTCATCCTGATGGTGGCGATAACCGTGGTGCTGGCTGCTGTGCTGTTCGTCATGGTGCAGCAGTACACCCAGCAGAACCAAGGCATAGAGGTTAGCCTGGGTGTGAGGGAATCCGGCAGCAACTCGACCCACTGGGTCATAGCTATAGACTCCGGTGAGGCGGACCAGACCGACGTGGTGCTGCAGCTGCAGAAGGGCGGTATCGTCCAGACCGGCTATGACACCACTGCGGAGCTTGCTAGGGCCACTGCCTATGCGGACAACAA
>JAGHBH010000089.1 GCA_021161085.1 Thermoplasmata archaeon
GAACAGGAAGAGCATCAGTGAGTGTCTTGCCAATGAACTGCTCCTCGCCTCCAGGGGCGATGTGAACAGTTTTGCCATATCCAAGAGGGACGAGTCCGAGAGGGTGGCGGCTTCGGCCAGGTAGTCTCGGGTTCGTGTATGGCGGTCCGCATGGTCATTGTCGTTCGGATGCATATCAAAAGGTGAGTGGATATGGGACGTAAAGAGGATAACATACGCAAGGCCATGACCTTGATGAACAAGCACGAGCAGATAAGGAACATAGGTATAGCGGCTCACATAGACCATGGAAAGACCACGCTGAGCGACAATCTTATCGCCGGCGCCGGGATGATGTCCGAGGAGCTGGCCGGGAAACAGCTGGTGCTGGACTATGACGAGCAGGAACAGGCCAGGGGTATAACCATCAATGCGGCCAACGCCTCTATGGTGCATGAGTACGAGGGTAAGGAATACCTCATCAACCTCATTGACACACCCGGGCACGTGGATTTCGGAGGTGACGTGACCAGGGCAATGAGGGCGGTTGACGGATGTATCGTGGTGGTGTGTGCCGTGGAGGGTATCATGCCCCAGACGGAGACCGTGGTGCGCCAGGCGCTTAAGGAAAAGGTCAAACCGGTGCTTTTCATCAACAAGGTGGACAGGCTGATCAACGAGCTGAAGGTGACTCCCGAACAGATGCAGGAGAGGTTCGTCAAGATAATAACGAACGTGAACCGCCTCATCTCCAAGATGGCCCCCGAGGAGTTCAAGGAGGAGTGGAAGGTCAAGGTGGAGGACGGCTCCGTGGCCTTCGGGAGTGCCTATTACAACTGGGCCATCAGCGTGCCCTACATGAAGAAGAGCGGCATAACCTTCAAGGATATCTACGACCACTGTGCCAACGAGGACCAGAAGACGCTGGCCAAAAAAGCGCCGATCCACCAGATAATATTGGACATGGTCATCAAACACATGCCCAGCCCCGTGGATGCCCAGAGATACAGAATCCCCCACATCTGGAAGGGCGACATAGAGTCGCCGGTGGGCAAGAGCATGGTCGAGTGCAGTCCCAAGGGGCCGGTGATGTTCATGGTCACCAAGATAATCATAGACCCCCATGCGGGAGAGGTGGCCGTGGGCCGTCTCTTCAGCGGTGCCATAAAGAAGGGCCAGGAACTCCATATAGTGGGGATGCCCAACAAGAACAGGGTCCAGAACGTCGCCCTCTCCGTGGGTGCGGACAGGATAACCGTGGACGAGATAGACGCGGGCAACATCGCCGCGGTCAACGGCCTCAAGGACGCCATTGCGGGTTCAACGGTCACCAGCGATCCCACGGCGGAGGCGTTCGAGCAGATGAAGCATGTGTCGGAGCCCGTGGTCACGGTCTCCATCGAGGCGAAGCACATGAAGGACCTGCCCAAGCTCATAGAGGTGCTCAGGACCGTGGCCAAGGCGGACCCGTCGCTCCAGGTGGAGATAAACCAGGAGACGGGAGAGCACCTGCTGTCCGGGATGGGAGAACTCCATCTCGAGGTCACCCAGTACAGGATAAAGAACGAGTACGGCGTGGATATCACCGCCTCGCCGCCAATCGTGGTCTATCGTGAGTCCGTGGAGGGCAAGGGCGGACCCTTCGAGGGAAAGTCGCCCAACAAGCACAACAGGTTTTATCTCGAGGTCATGCCTCTGGACGACAAGATCGTTGAGGCCATAAGGGAGGGAACAATCCCATCGGACGGCGGCAAGATAAAGAACCCCAAGGAGGTCCAGAGGGCCCTCATGGACCTGGGCATGGACAAGGAGGAGGCCAAGGGAGTGAAGATGATATACGGACCCAACATATTCGTCGATGCCACCAAGGGAATACAGTACCTTCACGAGACCATGGAGCTCTGCCTTGCCGCCTTCAAGGAGGCGGTGGACCTCGGGCCGCTGGCCAATGAGAGGCTCATGGCGGTCAAGGTGAGGCTGGTCGACGCCAAGCTCCACGAGGACAGCATCCACAGGGGACCGGCCCAGGTGATTCCCGCGGTCCGCTCCGCCATATACGGTGCCATGTGCGAGGCCGGCAGGATACTCATGGAGCCGAAGCAGAAATTGTACGTCAACGTCCCCCAGGATGTCATGGGAGCGGCTACCCGGGAGATACAGCAGCGGCGCGGCATCATAGAGAACATGGAGCAGGAGGGAGACCTGACCACCATCATCGCCAAGGTGCCCGTGGCCGAGATGTTCGGGTTCGCCAGCGCCATACGGAGCGCCACCGGGGGCCGTGCCCTCTGGAGCATGGAGTCCGCAGGCTTCGAACGGGTGCCCAGGGAACTGCAGGATGAGACCGTCCGCAAGATCCGGGAGCGGAAGGGCCTGAAGCCCGAGCCCTACGACGCCAGCTACTATGCGGCGTGAGGCTTTCAGGGGTGAGGCAACGCCTGAGGCAGAAAGGCAGAAAGAGGGCTTGCGGCAGAAAGATAGATGAATTAACTCCATGAAACTAAAAAGTATATATAGGAAATGCAGTATAGCCGGGAAGTGAGACAAAGGCTGAACAGAAGCCAGATACAAAGGAAATATAAAGAACAGAGGAGGAGAACGATATGGCAGACAAACCGCACATGAACATCGTGTTCATAGGACACGTGGACCACGGGAA
Organism: Thermoplasmata archaeon; assembly: GCA_021161085.1. GTDB lineage: Archaea > Thermoplasmatota > Thermoplasmata > JAGHBH01 > JAGHBH01 > JAGHBH01. The sequence continues at coordinate 2,639 of JAGHBH010000089.1, forward strand.
GTCCACCCTGGTAGGCAGGATGCTGCTGGAGACCGGAGGGATAGATCCCCACATCATCGAGCAGTATCGGAAGATGGCCGCCGAGAAGGGAAAGGCCACCTTCGAGTTCGCCTGGGTCATGGACAACCTGAAGGAAGAGAGAGAGCGCGGCGTGACCATAGACGTGGCACACAAGGAGCTCACCACTGACAAGTACTACTTCACCATCATAGACGCTCCTGGCCACAGGGACTTCGTCAAGAACATGATCACCGGAACCAGCCAGGCCGATGCCGCCGTTCTGGTGGTCGCCGCCCCTGAGGGTATAATGGCCCAGACCAAGGAGCACATATTCCTGGCCAAGACCCTGGGTGTGAACAACCTCATCATAGCCATCAACAAGATGGACGCCACAAAACCGGAGTACAGCGAGGAGAGGTTCAACGAGGTCAAGGCCGAGATGGAGAAACTCGCCAGACTCGTGGGCTACAAGCCGGAGAACATCACCATCCTGCCGGTCAGCGCCTACAAGGGAGACAACGCCGTGAAGGACAAGGGCAACCTCACCTGGTGGAAGGGCCCGACGCTCTACCAGGCCCTGGACATGCTGCCCATGCCGGAGCAGCCTGTTGACCTGCCTCTCAGGTGGCCGGTCCAGGATGTCTACAGTATCACCGGTGTGGGAACCGTGCCCGTGGGCAGGGTGGAGACCGGAAAGATGAAGGTGGGCGACAAGATAATATTCATGCCCTCCAACAAGACCGGGGAGGTCAAGAGCATAGAGATGCACCACCAGCCCATGCAGGAGGCCAAGCCCGGTGACAACGTGGGTGTGAACATCCGCGGCATAAGCAAGAAGGACATACGCAGGGGCGACGTGGCCGGTCCGGTGGACCACCCGCCGACCGTGGCCAAGACCTTCACCGCCAGGATAGCGGTGCTCAACCACCCCAGTGTCATCACCGAGGGATACACGCCGGTGTTCCACTGCCACACCGCCCAGGTCGCCTGTACCTTCGTGGAGATCCAGCAGAAGCTGGATCCCAAGACCGGGCAGCCCAAGACGGACGACCCCAACCCCAAGCTGCTCAAGACCGGCGACATAGCGGTGGTGAAGATCCAGCCCACTAGGCCCATGGTCATCGAGAAGGCGTCCGAGTTCCCGCAGCTGGGGAGGTTCGCCATCCGTGACATGGGACAGACCGTGGCTGCCGGCATGGTGATAGACGTAGAGAAGAAGCAGATGTAGGCGGAGCCAGACTGCAGGAGCGCATAGGGATGCCAGCCAAGGCCAGGATTTCACTGAGCGGGACCGACCCCCACCGCATAGACCGGGTCTGCAGACAGATAAAGACCATCAGCGAGCGGACCGGCGTGGCCATGTGGGGGCCCATACCCCTCCCCACCAAACGCCTCGTTGTCCCGTGCAGGAAGAGCCCCGACGGAGAGGGCAGCGAGACCTGGGACCGGTGGGAGATGCGGATACACAAGAGGCTCATAGACATCGACGCCGACGAGAGGGCGCTCCGCCAGCTCATGCGGATAGAGGTCCCGGACGGCGTCAACATAGAGATAGTGCTGAGATCCTGACCCGACCCGAGGGCCTGGTGGCGGCATCTCCGACCTGCGGGCTTTCCCGCCTGTTCCAACCCCCTTCCCGACTCCCTCTTTTTTCCTCCTTCAGGATGCCGGGACGGTGCCCGGAGTCTGGAGGAACCTTTTTATATCTCCTGCCGTGTAAATCCATCCGGGAGATGAAGGTATGAGAGAGAGTGGTGTTTCTTTTCGTGTGTTTCTGCTGGTGGCCGTCCTGTTGCTGTCCGGTCTTCCGACCTTTCCCGGGCCGGGGCATACAGGCCCGTCCCCTCTTTCCGTGGCCGCCGAACAGTCCGGTGTGGATACGGACTTTGACGGGCTGAGCGATGCGGAGGAGGTGGAGGCTGGCACGGACCCGCTGGATCCGGACACGGACGGGGACATGCTCGCCGACGGCAGAGAGATAGGTGAGGGCACGGACCCGTTGGATCCGGACACGGACGATGACGGTCTGCTGGACGGATGGGAGGTCTGGTGGGTCAACATACCCGACTGGGAGCCGTACGGCTTCTGGAGGTTCGGCGTCCCTTCTTCCTATTATTTCTACAACCATCCGGAGGCAGAGGAGGCCATCTTCGGTTTTTCCACGGATCCGCTGGATCCGGACACGGACGATGACGGCGTGCTTGATGGCGAGCAGTGGCCCGATATAGACAGGGACGGGTTGACCAATGTGGAGGAGATGGAGCTGGGAACCAACCCGCTTTCCCCGGACAGCGAGGGATGGTATGGTTCCGGGATTTCTTCGTGGGTCTATCGTCCCCCGGGAGCGGGCGAGGGGAATGGGAGTTTTCTGGAGTTCAGGATGGAAAACCTCTCGCTCCTGCAGACCTGGGTGAGGGAGTATCGTGCCGCTGGCTATACCATGGATGACATCCTGACGTCCATATTTCCTGACGGCCAGCCCATCGTATTCTTTTACAACTCCCTGCATTATGCGTCCCTGGAGGGGTTGGACGACGGCCTGTGGCATCTTCTCTATTCGACGGACGGTCTCACGGACTACGAGGAGGTGAAGATATACCACACCGATCCCTTTGCCATGGATACGGACGGCGACGGCCTCCCGGACAGCGAGGTGAAATACTACGGGACCGAGGGCGTTGACCCCTCTGCGGGGTGGGACACGGACGGCGACGGCATATCTGATTACAACGAGACCATTGGCGCCCATGTGGAGCTTCCGTTCTCGGGCGTTCCTCCGCCAGGCTACGGGGACCTCAACGGTCTCTCCTGGTATCTCCCCCTGGAGGCGTTTTACAAGGGAGGGTCCCCCAACGCATATTTCGATTACTCCCGTTTCCCCCAGGGCCCCCGCCAGGGCGGTTCCCTGATGCTGTTTCCGGATGCGGGCGACTCTTCGCCGATGTCCCGGTTCATGTACAGGCATATGTGGACCGACCCCACGGACAGGGACACGGATCATGACGGCCTTGTCGATTCCGAGGAGCCCGCCTTCGGGGTGTTCGAGGAGGTGTACCTCGGCAATCTCACCCGCTGGTGCGGCGTGGGGTCATCGCCCAGGGATGTGGACAGCGACAGGGACGGTCTCATCGACGGTCTGGAGGTGTTCTCCTACGGGACCTGCCCGTATCTGGCGGACACGGATGGCGACGGACTCTTCGACGGCAGCGAGCTGGAGATGGGCACGGACCCCCTGGATCAGGATACGGATTGCTACGGGCTAAGCGACGCCGGCGAACTCACGGGCTTTGACGTCGAGGGAGCATATCATGAAGTGTCGGACAGGTTATACGATAGGGGCGACTTCTTCTCCTGGCTCACCCCCCCGGCCCCGTCGGATCCCGGGGGATACGACAGGTATGTGAGCGATCCCACGAGGGCGGACTCTGACGGCGACGGTCTGGGCGACTACGAGGAGACCATAAACATAACGGACGCTGCCAACGCCTCCCATCCTCTGGACCCGGACACCGACTGGGATGGCGTGGGGGATGGGGACGAGCGGGCCAACCACACCGACATAGGGGTGGACGACACCGACGGCGACGGCCTCACGGATGACGAGGAACTCCAGATGGGTGGAGACCCCCGCTCCACGGACACCGACGGCGACGGACTGCTGGACGCCGATGAGGAACTCTACGGGACCGAGATAGACGGCGGTGATGGAGACGGCGATGGGCTTTCGGATGGCGATGAGATCGTCAACGGGACAAGCCCGCTGTCGGATGACACGGATGGCGACGGGTTTTCGGATGGTGATGAGGTCGGCAGGGGGACGGACCCCACCAAACCGGACACGGATGGTGATGGGCTTTCGGATGGTGATGAGGTCGGCAGGGGGACGGACCCCACGAAGCAGGACACTGATGATGACGGCCTGGGTGACTGGGATGAGGTGCAGGTTGGCACCGATCCAACGGTGGCGGACACAGATGGCGACGGTCTCACGGACGGCCAGGAAGAGACGGAGGGCACGAACCCCCTGGCACGGGATACGGATGGCGATGGCATAATCGATCCGGACGATCCCGACCCCGGCACGTGGCCCTGGTTCAAGGGCGATCTGTCCCTGAACCCCGAGAGAAGGTATATGTGGGCCAACGGAGAGGACACGATGAACATAACCGCCAGCGTGGGCGGAGGCCTTTCCGGCATAACGGTAACCTTCGACTTCCGGTATCCATCCGGGAGCCTGACAGAGACCTCCACGACGGATGGAACAGGTACCGCTGTCGTGGCCTTCACCGCCCCGGACCTCCAGAATGCGGAGACGGTATCCGTCTATGCCCACTATGAGGATTCCAACGGCGACACCCACGGCGATATGGCCACCATCCTCCTCCAGAAGCCGGAGACCGCCATAACGTTGACACCGCGTGCGGTCCTCTCTCCCACTACCTATGTGGAGATAAAGGTGGCGAGGATGCCCTGGAACGGTTTCGGAGGGAGCTCTCTCTTCTCCTCCAACCTGACCTTCTCCTCCTCGCTTTCCGGCGGCATGTTCTTCGACCACAGGCCGGCCCACGGGGAGACTGGCACTTCCACGATATCGGTCGCAGCCGATGCCTCGGAGACCGTCGTGTATTACATGAACCCCACGGGGGAGGGGGTCGAGGTGGTGAGCATAGACAGCACGGTCTTCGGCCATGTGGGAAACGTGGAGATACCATGCGGCCTGGACGTGGAGATAGAGAACATATATCTGGACTACCCGGGGGGCGTGGGAATGGCAGAGCAGAGCCATTACGTCTATACCTCCCTCAGGGTCACTTCCGGAGGGGAAAGGGTGACGGCCAGGGAGCTGAAAGCCCAGGGGATACAGTTTTCCATGGGATGGGAGGTGGTCAGATATGTTGCAAGAACGAACACCGGGGAACTGGGAGTATGGGAGAAATACTTCAGCCCGTCCAAGGCCCTCTACCTCGCCCTCCAGAAACAGCTGAAGGCCCATCGGGCCAGCGTGTTCGGCGAGGGAAAGAGATACATGGACAAAGACGGTCTCATCATCCTGTCCCCGGAGACGATAAACGTCCCGGAGGCCGGTACCTACACCTTCCGGTTCACCCTCACGGTCTCCTCGACATCGAACAGATACGGCGTCCAGGGAGCCCCGGAGCCCGATATGGCCGGCTGGATACAGCCCCTGGAGAAGGACGTCCCCTTCATCTTCGCGGAGAATGAGATCACCAGACAGAACTGGGCGGTTCTCGGCTGCATCCTGGGATTCACCTCCGGGGGGGTGGCGACCACGGTGAACGTTGTCCAGCTCATCAACTCCCTGAGCAAGGGGGACTCCTGGGGCACGGTAAGCTCCATGAGCGCCGAGGTCCTGAACAGCGCCGAGAACGTCAACGAGATGGCCAGAAAGATGCTGGACGACAACGTCTTCTGGCATAACATAGCGAAACAGTACGGCACAGCCGCCAAGGACAGGATGTTCAAGCTGGCATCCAAGATAGGCCCCCTCCTGAACGCCATAAACTGCGGGGCCATGGCCATGAACACCGGGACCAGGGGAACGTCGGATCCCATAGCGGCGGATTATCCTCTGTCATCCGGAGAGATGTCCGGGGAGATGGCCGAAAATTGGGCTAGCCCGGAGGCCATGGTCTCCGCGGCGGCCGCACAGACAGGGAGCAACACCGTGCTCATATCCTCCGACACCCCCTATTCCTACGAATACACGGTGACCGTGGGCGGCCTCCAAGTGCTGCCTGTTGACCCGGAGACCCCCGCCACGGCCTCGGGCCTTGACGTCGGATGCTGCAAGAACACCCTGATAGCGTTTGAAAGCGGCCAGGGGGCGATATTGAACCTCAAGAACATCACGGCGCCGGGCAGGATAATCATGGCCGTCCCGGGCGGGGGAACGGGCACGATAACATACACCGCGGAATACACAGGGACAGAGGGCGGTCAGGAGGGCCAGGGCGACCTATCGCTGCCGCTGGACGACCCCGACACCTGGGAGATCGACACCGGCACGGCGGAAGCGGACGTATATCCCCCCTCCATCGAGACACACGCCTTCTCCGGCTACCTGTTCGGCACCGGGAAGATACTCTCGGGCCAGGGCCGCGGCGTGGAAGGCGTGTTCATAGACGGCAGACCCCCGATGCTCTCGATCAACGGAACTTTTCTTACCACCGTATTCCCGGGGGGAGACAACCTCACCGCCATTGACATCGTGGGAGACAACGGCGTATGGAACCACACCGCGGCGAACCTCTCATCCATCCAGATGGGGGCGGGATTCCTGCCCAGACCGGTGATCACAGGACCTCCCATAAAACATCTGGACAGAGGGGAGACGACGACCCTGAGGACGGTGATCCTGTCCTCATCCTACTATGACGCCATCTGCTCCGACTGCACGGATACGAGATGGTGGAGCCCCACCCTCGGACAGCTGGGGACAGGACCGCAGATAACCCTCACCCCTCCCCCGGGCACCCATCTCGTCTTCTTCAACGCCACCAACCCAAACGGGACGATGACCACGGGAACGATACTCCAGGTCGGAGGAGTCCAGAAAGACGGAAGGGAGACAGCATACTTCTTCCTTCACCCCGGCGTGGAGAACACGATCTCCTCGGGAGACATCACCATCACAATCCCCCCGGATGCCATAACGGAGGAGACCCAGATATCCATAACGGAGGACCGCAACCCGCCCGAGACGTCGCCGCCCGGGGAACTGGTCAGTCCGCTCTACACCATCGAACCCGCGTGGGGAGAGATATCGGGCGCCTTCACGCTCTCCATATCCTACGACCCCTCCGGGATAACATCCTCCGGGAGCGAACCCCCGGAACTCAGGATAGCAAGATACGATCCGGCAACGGGCCAGTGGACACCCATTGACAGTGAGGTCGACCCAACATCCGGGACGGTCACCGCAGAGGTGGACCGGCCGGGCACATACGCACTTGTCCACACCCCCGCGGAAGAAAGCC
>JAGHBH010000135.1 GCA_021161085.1 Thermoplasmata archaeon
CCTTTCCCCCTCCTCTCCCCCGGGGGATTCCCTCCCTCCGACTTCCTCCACCTCGGAGATGACATCCTTCAACACCTCCCTGGCCAGGTCAAGATCCACCGCCCTGCCCGTGAAGGAGGAGAATGCCATGATCTTGTTCAGGGCGCCCTCCAGTTCTCTTATGTTGGTCTTCACATGCCGGGCGACGAAGTCCAGGACCCCGGGGTCCACCTCTATCCCTCGCTCGGACGCCTTCTGCTCCAGGATGGCCCGCCGGGTCTCGTAGTCGGGGGCCTCTATCTGCACTATCAGCCCCCCCTCGAAACGGGAGACCAGCCTCTGCTTGAGGGTGGGTATCTCCTTGGGAGGCCTGTCCGACGCCAGAACGATCTGCTTGTCCACTGTGAACAGGGCGTTGAATGTGTGGAAGAACTCCTCCTGGGTCTGATCCTTTCCGGCGAGGAACTGCACGTCGTCCACTATGAGGACGTCTGCGCTCCGGTATTCCCTCCTGAACTCGTCTATCTCCCCGTTCTTCAGGGCGTCTATGAGGTCGTTGGTGAACTGCTCGGTGGTGACGTAGACCACCCTCATATCCGGATGCTCCGCCAGTATCCGGTTGGCTATGGCGTTGAGCAGGTGGGTCTTTCCCAGGCCTGGCTCGCTCCAGATGAACAGGGGATTGTAGGCTATGGAGGGGTTCTTGGCAACTGCCAGTGCCGCTGCGTGGGCGAAGTGGTTGCTGGAGCCCACCACGAAGTTTTCGAAGGTGTAGTTGGGATGCAGCTGGGCGATGAAACTCTTCTCCCTGGCAGCCACCTTCTTGGAGCAGGTCTTGCACACCCCGTTCTCCTCCAGGACACCGCCGCAGGTGGGACACAGACTTATCTCCTTCTCCGGCGCCTTTGGTCCGCTCGATTTGGTGGCCTCCGGGGAGGCGGGGGGACCCTTCAGCTTTTCCGCATGCTTCAGGACGAGATCATATACCTGGCTCTCCTTGGTCCTCCTCTCCTTCTCCTCCTTCCTGGCGGTTATCTCCTCCTCCATCTTCTCCATCTTCTTCTCTTCCAGCCCGGGGACCCTCTTCTCGAAGGATTCAACGCTCTTTTCCACGTCATCCACGTTGGAGAGGGTGGGCATCTTCGAGAGCACACGGTTCCTGTCCTCCTCCGTCACCCATTCCATCTCCATGAGCCGTTTCCTGGCGGCCTCCATCCGCTGGACCGCTGTTTCTATCTTGGCGACGTTCTTCCTGACCGTGGAGATGTCCCCTGAGAGGGCCTTCTTCACGTTGATCTTGTACCCCCTATCCACCAGAGCCTCCAGCCTCTCCCTGAGGGCCTTCAGCTCTTCCTTCTCCGCTTCCTTCTCCTCCCGCTCCGCCCTCCCCCAGGCCAGGATGGCCCTCCGGGAGGCCCGCCGCTTTGAGGCAGCGGACACCTGGAAGATTTCCCTGGCCTCCCTCAGAATCTCGTCAACGTCTATGCTGCTGTGTACCTCTATAACACTCTCCACGCTCCCTGCGTCCTCCCATATCCGTCTCATGGCCTGCTGGCCGGTTATCTCGTCCCCCCCTCTCCGGTTCCTGTGGAGCACAAGGACCGTCTCTCCATCCTTGAAGAATATGAAACCTTCGGTTCCCTTCCCCCCGCGGCTCACCACGCTTATGTATCCAGTGAAACCGAACTGTTTCATCTTGTTTATAACAGGAGCCAGCTGGTTGGGGCCTCCCCCGTGGCTCTTGGCTACCTTTCCTTCGGGTATTTGAAGCATATTCCCGCCTTCTATGTTGGCGCTGTTGATAAAACTTTTTCTTAAAAAGGCCATTTATGTGAAGAGGTGGTATTCACGAAGGGAGAATCCGCACGGGAGCAGACGGACGGAACGGGTGTGGTCAGCGTTTACGTGACCGCCGCTGGCCCATCCGCTCCGTATACCGGTGGGGGGGGGAAGGTCGTGGAAGATGAGGAGGTGGGTATCCTGCTGAAAAATGCGGAGAAAAGACGCAAGGAAGAGTGTTGCCCCGCCCCCGGGGTTCAGTGGAGGAGGTCCGCGTCGGAGAGTTCCTTCCTCAGCCTCTTGACGGCGGTCTCGATATCCTCCATCTTCCTGGCTCCAGTGCAGACCACCTTTCCGCTGCCGAAGAGGAGCATGACCACCTTCGGGTCATATATACGATAGACCAGCCCGGGGAACTGCTCGGGCTCGTATTCCACGTTCTCCAGTCCGAGGCTTATGGCGATTGCGTTGAGGTTGAGGTCCGTTTTCAGGTCGTACACCGCCACCATGTTCTGGACGGTGATCTCCGGATCGGGATACACATCAACCCCCGCCTTGTCCAGCATATCCTTCACCGTTGTTATGCAGGTTTTCACATCCTCCAGGTTCTTCGCCCCCGTGCAGTTGGCCTTTCCGCTCCTGAATATGAGCATTGCCGTCTTGGGGTTCTTCAGCCTGTAGATAAGGCCGGGAAACTGCTCGGGCTCGTATTCCGCACCCTCCAGGGCAAGGGCTATCGCATCAAGGTCCAGCTGGTCGGCCAGTGTGGTGGACGCCACTATGTTCTCGACCACTATGTCCTTCATCACCATTTAAATACACCTCTAGGCCCCACAGACCAATCTCATATATATACTTAACGAAAGTGTTATATCTTATACGGGGTGGTGTGGGAGGCCGGGAGAATGAGAATGACAGACGAACACGGAGCACCCGATGGGGGACATGGGAAGCCGCTGGGAGACCCGGAAGGCGAGACTGCGATAGGGAGGGAGAATTGGGGGAAGAGTACCGCCGTAGCCAGACTTCTATCTCCTGACGAGACACGGGGATCGGCAGCGGCCCTGGTGGCCGACCAGCGTGAAGCCAGCAGAATACACAACAAGGGTGCCCTGGGACAGCCCGTCTCAGGAGGGGGGCTTCTGCTGAACCCCATGGAAGTGCTGTATCTCATGGAATCCGGGAACCTCGGGGTCGTCCGCGAGACGGCCGGGGAGACGGAGAGACAGGATATGAAGGATGTTTTGAAATGGGCCATGTCCTCCATCCCCTCCTTCGAGATAAAATACGCCGTCTTCAGGGATATGCGCAACAGGGGATATTACATAAAATACGAGGAGGACAGTTATTACAGTGAGATATATAAGAC
>JAGHBH010000190.1 GCA_021161085.1 Thermoplasmata archaeon
CGTGTCCCGAACCTCCGGCCTCTGGGGTATGGTGTCATGGGCCGAGGAGACGCCCCGGGTCACGTTGAAACTCCTCTCCACGATGTATATTCTCTCCGCCGCCCTTTCTACGTCCCTCTCGGTGTAATCCTCACCCCTGGCGGCCTTCAAATACCGGGCCACACCGCCGAATATGGGATACTTCCAGACCAGCGGAACGGCGGCCACCCAGCTCGTAACGGCTCCCTTGCACCGGCCTATGGCATCCGATATGGTGGTGGCTCTCTCGCACAACGTCAGAGTTGAAACGGGGTCCTTGTTGACATCCGGTACCAGTCCCTCCTCGACCCATCTCTCGAGCAGTTCTCCGTCGTTCTCCCCGTACGCCCAGGTCCGACCCCTGAGATGGTCGGCGCCCCGGGTGGCGGTCGCATGTGCCAGCGAGAGAATACCTGGAGGATGGACGCCCCTTGAAAGTCCCTTCACGTGATAGCAGTAGTCCATGGCTCTCCCACCAAGCCGTCTGGCGATGTTGTACAATCCCTCGGCCACTAGGTTGCCGAAACCCTCTCTACGGACCACCTTTTCTATGAGATCCATCTGCCCCTCCGCATTCTCCCAGGACAGGTCCAGGCCGCCCGTGGTCTCCCCGGTCAGGATACCTCTGTCATACAACTCCTTGATGTAGGCGATGGTGTTCCCCAGGGCGATGACATCCATCCCGTACTTGTCCGCCATGTTGGACATGTTCATTATGGCCTCCGGGTCGGTGATGCCGCATAGTATGCCCAGACAGTGGATAGCCTCGAACTCCATTCCCGAGTTGACCTCTCCGGCATGCCTTCCTCCGGGGACACGATAGGTGTTCTTGCAGGCCACCGGACAGCCGAAACAGGAGAACCTTCCCTCCTCGTATTTTTTCCACTCCCTGGGGAGGAGACTCCTGGGGACATCGCCGGGCTCCAGATACCGCTCGAAATACCTGTACCCGGGATACCACCTCACCACTCCGATGTGAGTCCCGTAATACCTCACCACCCTGGACTGGAAGGGGTCCCTCAGGAAGAACTCCAGGTCCTCCCTGGCAAGCTCGCTGAAGGCCTCCTCGTCGGCCAGGGGAACCTTCATGGTCCCACGGACGGCCACGGCCTTGAGGTTCTTGGAGCCGAAAACCGCACCGCTGCCCCTGGCTGCCGACGCATGCTTGTCCACGATGGTGGAGGCCATCCTCACCAGGTTCTCCCCCGCAGGGCCTATGGATGCCGTTCTCACATCATTCCCGTGCTTCTCCTTCAGCATATCGTCCGTTTCCCAGGTGGTCCTCCCCCGCATATCGCCGGCATCCAGTATCTCCGCCTTTCCGTCCTCTATCCACAGATAGACCGGCCTCTCCGCTCTCCCGTATATCACCACCTGGTCGAACCCCGCCCTCCTGAGGAACGTGGGAAAATGGGCCCCCGCACTCCCATCTCCCAGTATGCCGCTGTAGGGGGACAGGGTGGACACCTCCACACGGCTGGAGAGGGGGGCATACCCGTACCGGTCAGAGCACCGGGGGCCATGCAGATGATATTCTCCCTGCCCAGAGGATCTATGTCCCCGGGAAGTTCCATGAAGAGGGTGTAGGAGTTGAACCCCCTCCCCCCTATGAACAGCGAGATCATCCTTCTGTCAATATCCTGGATGACACATTTTTCCCTCGAAAGATCAACCCTGAGAACCTTTCCAAACCCGCCGTACACCAGCCATCACCAGATTTCTGGATGCCTGGGGCCGTATATTAGCGTTGTGGTGCCAGAAGGGCGAGTGGAACCTGTTGTCGGGGTCGGGAGTCAGGCGGCACACTCCGCAGTGTCGAAACCTTTATATACTCCCTACGCCCATTAGTGTCTGACAAATGTCTGCCGAAAATGTACGGGATGCACTCGATAATGCCGTTTTCGTCTGACGAAACGGCAGATGCGATGCGGATGACAAGAAGGGACACGGCATGAGGAAATACCTCAAGGAACATGAGATAAACGCTCTCATTCACGCTCCGGAGAGGCTCAGGGACCACCTCATACTCCTGCTTCTCTACCAGACGGGGATGCGGGTGGGGGAGCTCGCCGCCCTCAACGTGGGGGACGTGGATTTTGACAGCGAGGAGATATACATCCAGAAGGCCAAGAGGCACTCCGAGGGGAGGGTCGTTCCCCTGGTGGACCCGGTCACAAGGTCCAAACTCCGCTACTACCTGGGCCAGAGGATAAGGAACAAGAGGGACCCTCTCTTCCTCTCCAACAAGGGCGGCAGGCTTTCCAAACGTCAGATACAGAGACTGGTGGAGAAATACGCCGCCCAGGTCGGGATAGACCCCGAGAGGAGGCACGCCCACGTGCTGAGGCACACCCATGCGGTCCACGCCCTAAAATCGGGCATAGACCTCCGCACGCTCCAGCAGAACCTCGGTCACTCCAGCATAGAGGTGACGGCCATATATCTCACCATGGACATAGACGAACGGAAGGAGGCCTACCGCCGCCACAGCCTTCCCGTCAGGGCCGAGGAACACCACGGCATCGGCGGCCGCTCCCCCGGGAGGGTTCGAAGGCCTCCTCCGTCACGCGCCCCTCCCTCTCCTCCTCCCCCTGATGATCCATGGTACGGCGGCGGCTATACAGACATGGAGGCCAGCCGCTATTATCCCAGGGAGGTCGGCCGGGCCCCCGGGAGGGGAGAGACCTACGGGCGTTCCCGGATGGACGTTCCACCCGACCGGGAGGCATACAGCCCTATCTTTCCCGGTGAGGGGGATTGGTCGGAACAGGGGATTACGGATGATCCGGGTTGGGCTGTGTGGGATGGGGACGGAGAAAGGGCAAGGCGTCGGAGGGCAAGGGCCGACGAGTGGTAGAGGGAAGCGGACCGGAGGAAAATCTACCATTTTTTTGGTTAGAATTTTATGCTGTCGTATATGGACCATTAAAATAAATTTGCCCCTATAAAATATCTCATCCCCCTCAAAAAATGACACCTTGGGAAAAAAGGTGACGTTTTAAGAAATGGGTATATATAATTAACGTCACAAAA
>JAGHBH010000015.1 GCA_021161085.1 Thermoplasmata archaeon
CCTCCTGCCCCTTGGCGGAGCCCACACCCACGTAGCCGTCGCCGTTTCCCACGGCCACGGTCACCGAGAAACGCACCCTCCTGCCGGAGTCCGTCATCCTCTGGACCATGTTCACGTCCAGAACCACGTCCTCCATCTCCGGAAGGAGAACGTCCACTATCTCCGGTTCCCTGAGGGGGAGGCCGCTGTGCAGCGCATCGTGGATGTTGTCTATCTTTCCTTCCCGTACAAGCCTACCCAGCTTGGTCTTCGGCTCCCATTCCATACTCAGGCCTCCTTCTTAGCGGTAGCGTTCTTTGCGGTCTTCTCTCCGGACGTTTTTCCCGGGGTGCCGGGGGTGCCGGAGGTTTTCTTTCCGGCGGGTTTTGCGGGTTTGGCGGCCGCCACGCCGGCACCCCCGCCCGTCATCCTGTCTATGTTCTCCTTGACCTTCACGAACAGGGCCTCCACCTCGGCCCCGATGTGCTTTCCCGTGATCCTCTCCTCATCGGGGAGAACGTCCTCCGAGTGGGGGATCTCCACGCCGGCGTCCACCATGCCCTTGAGGGCGCTGAATAGCTTGCCTCCCGGATGGGGGTGGGCCAGTCCTATGTCCAGAACGGCCTCTTTTATGCCTGCGGCCAGGGCTCTCTTGCCCGCCAGATAGCCTGTCAGATACGCTCCGGGCACGTTGGCTCCTATCCTGTTCCATCCCATCTTTCTGAGATGCAGGGAGGTGGTGGTGGAGAGTATCCTGTCGCCCGTCGGACGGAACTCCACGAACTGCACACGGATGTGCCGGGAACTCTTCCTGACCACCGCCCTGGGCATCCTGGACTTCAACAGAGCCCTCCTGCGCCTGTAATCCGTCTTTCCCTCCCTCCTTCTCCGGAAGGGAACCCTGTATCTCGGTCCGGTGGCCATCAGCTCTCACCTCCCCTTATCTTTCCCTCGGCCGCCAGATGCGACTCCAGGTGAGCGGTGTTCTTGAAGGTCCCGCCCTTGGCCAGACGGTAGTATCTTCTGTAAGTGCTCCGGTCTATCTCACCGGAATCACGGAGCTCCCTCAGGCGGCGGCGTATGGGGCGGATGGTGTTCATCCACCTCTCCTTCTTGGTCAGCCTGGCATACTTCCTGCCCTTCCTGCTGCCCGGTCCCCTGCGCTTTCCCTTCATTTTCTGCAGCCGGACCATCCTGGCCCTGCCACGGGAGACGCCCTTCTTCTGCCGCGCCTTTATGACACCCTCGTTTATGAGATACCTGATGTCGTCCCTGCTGACGGCCTCGTAGACCATATCCATGGCCGAGGGGTCTATGTAGACACGGTTCACGCCGCACCCGAGTATCTCCGCCGCGAGCCGTCTCTTGTTCCTGAGGTCCATGTTCATCCACCTCCGTTGAGCACCCGTATCTTCTTCTTCTCGGCGGCTGCGATTATGGCCTCCCGCTTCTTCGTCCCCACCCCGTGGGCTATCCGGGCGGCCTCGACCTTGGGGTCTATCCTGTTCAGGTCGGCGGGGTTATGCACCAGCACCTCCCTGAAACCGGAGGGATGGAGGCCCCTGGCCAGGGAGGGAGAGCCGTAGCCCACCCTCACCCTGGGGGGACGGTATCTCTTGTTTATCCGCATCTTGGAGTGCAATCCCTTCGGCCGCCTCCACTTCTCTCCCAGCTTCTTGTACCGGGACCACTCCTGACGTCTGAACTTCGGCTCCTTCTTCTTGCGTTCCCTGCGGAGTTCCAGCATGGCCTTGACGTCCTCCGGTAGCTCGGGTTTCCGCTTCCGCAGGCTCCTGGGCTTCTCGTCCACTATCTTGACCTTCTTGCCTTTCTTCCCGGAGCCTTCCTTCTTCGCTCCGCCGGAACCCCCTGTCTTCGCTCCCTTGCCCTTCCCCTCGTTCGGGGTCTCCGGCCCTCCCTCGGGCTTTTCGGGAGTCTCTTCCGGGTTGCTGTCCTTCACCTTCCTGTTCTCATCGTCAGCCATGGGATCACTCCCTGGATATGAGGTATATTCCATCCTGGAACACCCTTGGGTCGTAGCCCTTTATCCTGGTCGCCTGCTCTATGTTGGCCATGGTCTGGCCGACCTTTTCTTTATCCACGCCTTCTATTATTATCTGGTCGCCCTTGACGGACACCTTGGTGCCCTCCACTATCCTGGCCTTTCTCGGGCTCTTCTCTCCCACGAAGTTGTCTATTATCACCTGGTCGCCCTTGACGGACACCTTCACCGGGAAGTGGGCGTACACCAGTTTCATCCTGTAGGTGAATCCCTGGGTGACGCCCTTCAGCATGTTCTTCACATGGGCCTCCCAGGTGCCCACCAGGGCCTTCTCCCTCTTCCTGGGCAGATCGGTGAATATCACTATCTCGCCGTTCTCGTGGGAGAGGGAGAGCTTGGGGTCGTTGAACCTCCTGGTTATCTCCCCCTTCTCGCCCTTGACCGAGAGTATGTTGTCCTGTAGTGTGATGGTGACGCCCTCGGGCACGGGGATCCTCTTCTCGATGTATGCTGCGATCGGCATGTGTATCACCTCAATAGACGAAACCCAGGAGACGGCCTCCTATGCCCATCTCCCTTGCCTTGGTGTGACTCATCACTCCCCGGTTGGTGGATATGATTATCACACCGAAATCCTGGGCGGGCAGGTATCTCTTCTCGAACTTGGCCATATCCCTCCTGGAAACGGCATATCTGGGTTTTATGACACCGCAGTTGTTTATCCTGCCGTTGAGGAGGACCTTGAACATTCCGCCCCTTCCGTCCTCGATGTATTCGAACTGGCTGATGTAGCTGTGGTCGGCCATGACCTTGAGCACCCGGCCTATGAGCTTGGAGGCGGGCCTGAGATAGCACTCCCTCTTACCGGCCCTCTGGGCGTTCTTCAAGGCCACCAGCGCATCGTTCAATGGGTCGTGCTGCATACTCGAACCTCCTAGGAATACTTCTTGAACCCTATCTCGGGGGCTATCTCCCTGAAACACTGCCTGCAGAGATGTAGACCATATCTCCTTATGATGCCTCTCTTCCTCCCGCATCTCATGCAGCCTTCCTTCCTTCCGAACTTCTTAACGGGGTGAGCGGGTTTCACTCTATCACCTCCACGTTGAACTTCCTCTTCACGAACTCCATCCCCTCCTCCCTGGTTATCCTGTGCCGGTGGGGAATCCTTCTCTTCATGATCCGCCGGTCGGCGACCCTCCTGCCCCCCTTCCTCTTCAGGACGGCGCTTATGTCCATGCCGAAGATACCTATCTCAGGGTCATACTTCATGTCCTTGAAATCCGTGTAATCCCGTATTCCGAAGGAGAAGTTTCCCTCCTGGTCGAAGGAATAGGACATGATCTTGTTCTGCATCACCCAGAACGCCCTCTCCAGGAACTCCTCGGCCTTCTTCCCCCGGAGCGTGACCTTGGTGCCTATCTCCATGCCCTTCCGTATTCCGAGGTCCTTGTTGGTGGTCTTGGAGATGGTGTGCACGGGCTTCTGTCCGCCCAGCAGCTCCAGCACCCTGTCCGCCCTGAGCAGACGCTCGCCGGCCTCCCCCACGCCGATGTTTATCACCACCTTGTCCAGGACTATCTCCCTCATGGGGTTCTTCGGGACGGCGGGAGCCTTCGCCTCTTTCTTCTCCTCCCCGGCCTTTTCTATCCGGGGCTTTGGCCTCGGGGGTCTCACGTGGGGGATGTACTCCACCACGCCGCCTATGGCGCCCACGGGCTGCTCTCCTCCCCCAGGCGTGGCGCCATCCTCCACCGGCCCTTTTGCCTTCGCCGCATCCTCTCCGGTCTCTCCCGTCATGTGACACTCACCTCCGGCAGGGATATCTCCGGCTTCGCCTTCCCTATGACGAAGACGTTGCGCCTGACGGTCCTGAACTTCTCCTTGAACACCACCGGCGGGTCCTTCTCCCCGGTGTCCCTGGAAAATCTCTCTATCACGGACACCTTGCCCCTGTGCCTCCCACCTATTATCATCGCTATGCTGCCGCCGGTGAGGGGATAGTGGGCCAGTATCTCCTGGGATGGGAGGGCTATCTTCAGAACGTCCCCCGTCCTGTAGGCGTCCTTATCCAGCAGGATGTTCCTCCCGTCGTGGAGGTTCAACTGCACCCTTCCGCCCCTGACGGTGGTCTTGTTCTCTATCCTCACCAGCTTCCACTTGGCCTTCTCGCCGTCTATCCTCACCGGCCTCAGCTTCCCCCTGGCGTCCGGGAGGATGCGGAAGTGCTCTCCGGTCTTGGGTATGGACACCACATCCATGACACCCAGGGGACGCTTGTAGTCCCTGGTAGGCTTTCCGTCCACCAGAACCTCGGCGGCTCCGATTATCCTCTTTGCCTCCCTGGCGGTGGCCGCATAGCCCAGCAGGTCACGTATCAGCAGCCCCAGGGGGATGCTTCTCTCCACGGGATGGGGGCCCGGGGCCGGTCGTATGGCCCAGGTTGCCCTCTTTCGTTCAATGATCCAGCTCCTGGGAGCCATGAATCTCTTCATGTGTTTGCTCATTTCCTACCACCTCCCAGGCTCTCCAGCTTCGCCTTCCGCCGGGGGTCGGTGAGATCCAGCTTGGTTATCATCACGTTGGAGGGGTCCAGGGGATAGGGCACCTCCGTGCCGTCCGCCTTGGTGTGGGTCACGCCCTCCACCACTATCTTCCGTGCCTTCGTCCTGACCTCCGCCACCTTCCCCGAGAACCCCTTGAAGGAACCACGCATGACCACAACCGTGTCTCCCTTACGCACGGGGAAGGAGCGCACGTTGTACTTCTTTATCAGGCTGCCCTCCAGGTGGGCCGCCATGGCCTTCCTCCTCCTGTGCAGGGGCAGATTCGCCATCTTCTTCCTCTGTTTCCTAGGCTGTCGTGAAACCATCACACATCCCTCGTCTCATACATCACCATGACAGTCATACGTCCATCCTCACACTATGATCGAAGCAACGGCCGCTATCCTCGGCCACCGTTCCGCAGCCTCCCGGGCCACCGGTCCCTTTATCTCCGAGCCCTTGAGGTCTCCCTGGTCGGTCACTATCACCGCAGCGTTGTCCTCGAACTGGACCGCCGTGCCGTCTGCCCTGAAGAAAGGACGTTTCTGCCGGACTATCACGGCCTTCAGAACCTGCCTTCGCATCTCGGGGGTTCCCTTCTTGACACTCACCACCAGCATGTCCCCCACACCGGCGCTGGGATACCTTCTCCTTGTGCCCTTGTACTTGGGAACCGTTACTATCTGAACCACCTTGGCCCCGGTGTTGTCCACGCACTTGAGCTTGGCGCCCGTGGGAAGTCCCCTGGTCTGTCTTCCAGCAAGCCCCTTCACGCTATCACTCCCCTTCCTCCTTCCTCTGGACGACCACGAAGGACACGGTCTTGCTCAGAGGACGGCACTCCCCTATCACCACCCTGTCGCCCACCTCAACGCCGAGGCAGGGGGGACAGTGGGCGGGATACCTGCCCTTCCTCTTCTCGTACCTCTCGTACTTCTTGACGTAGAACAACCGCTCTCTCTCCACGACGACGGTGTTCTTCATCTTCCTGGAAACGACAACACCCTCTATCAGGGTACCTCTGACGGGGAGGTTTCCGTGAAACGGACACTTCGCGTCACTGCAGGTCTCCTTGGGGACAGGGATGCCCATGCCTATATCCCTGGCCTCCCGGGGTGTTTCCTCAACACTGGCTTTCCTCGCCATATCCATTCCTCCAGCCTATTTGACCTTCTTCGGCCTGTCTTCCGGTCTGTACCTTATCCTGTCCCCCACCACCGTCCTCTCCCACACATCGCCCCCGCCACCGTCACCCCCTCCGGGAACGGAGA
>JAGHBH010000110.1 GCA_021161085.1 Thermoplasmata archaeon
CCCCCGGGAACCATGCCCACCTGCGAGAGCATGGGAGTCCTGAACACCCTCCCCGCGATAATAGGAGCACTGGAGGCCACCCTCGCCCTCAAAATGGTCGTGGGAGAAAGACACAGAAATCTCCTGTTCCACATAAACCCATGGACCATGGAATGGAGGGAGATACCGATAACGAAAGACCCGAACTGTCCAACATGCGGCAGAGGGGAATACCCCTTCCTTGAGGCCAGGGAGCGGCCGATAGCCACAACCTTCTGCGAGGGCAACAGGGTACAGATAACACCAACACACCGGGGGGAGGGAATAGCAAGGACGATAGCGGAACGCTACGGAGCCGAACTCCGGGACGGAGCGGCCGTCCTCTCCGTAGAAGGACTGGAGATGGTGGTATTCGACGACGGACGGGCCATAATCACGGGTACGGGAGACGAAAAGGAAGCGCAGAGCCTCTACGCCCGATACGTGGGATGGTAGAGATATGCAGGGGGTGGGATTTGATTCGTGGGAAAAACTATGCTGTTGGCTCTTTTTCCTCCTATCAAAACCCACGCCCTCGGTTAGTTGGTTCGGTTGGTTAATGGGTGCAGGGGGTGGGATTTGAACCCACGAACCACTTAGGACGGGATCTTAAGTCCCGCGTCGTTGGCCGTGCTTGACTACCCCTGCACGTCCCGTCTCTCCGCCTCCGGCTAAGCAGAGGATGGAAGCACCAGGCGGCCTAGTGTTTGTGCGGTTCTTTCCCGAAAACCTCGGGAGTGGTATAAACAGTCTCGGCGAACAACACCCCCCTGAGGCTCTTTATCCTGTCTCCCAGCCGCCTGGCCTCCCTCGCCTCCCCGATACAGCTGATCACCTCCATGCAGAGGTCGTGGGTGAGGTGCACATGGGTGGAGGCCTTGATATCCACGGGAGCCTCATGCTGTATAGAGATGAGGCTGTTCACCAGATCGCTGCTGTGATGGTCATACAGGAAAGTTATGGTGGCAGCCACCGTCCCCCTCCCTTCCTCGGTCTCCGCCTCCACAAGCCGCTTCCGTATCAGATCCCGGATCGCCTCACTCCTGTTGCCGTACCCCTCGGCATGGATAAGGGCGTCGAACCTCTCCAACAACTCCGGCTCAATGGACACACCGAAACGAACGATCTTCTCCATGATGGGGAGATGGAAGGAAAGATAATAAAGATTACCCGCCCGGCCCGCCTCCCCTTTTCTCATCTCTATCAAATAAAAGGCCTCCACCCTGCAAAAACTACAAAAGGCAGGGGAACAATTGCCCAGTAGAGAACAGGAGAGGGGGCGAAGACGGGGGAATGGGCCATGTGTGGAGAACACCGGGAAGCAGCGTGAGCGGCCTTTTTCTGTCGTCCTACAAGCACGGGAAAAAAGTTTACCAGGCCATGCTGTCCAGAGGCTATGATCCCGGAAGCCCCCGTCTCCCCCACACGGAAAGCGCCGAGCCCTAGCATCTCGCCCCCTCTGCGGCCTCATCGTCCTCTGGTGTCTCTTCTTTCTAACCTGATTCCCCAGGTTTCTAGAGTTTAACAGGTTTCTCCATCCCCATCCCGCCTTCTTCCGGGCTGTACCCCATCTTCCTGTAGTATGGGCGTATCCCAACGCCGGCGGTGACCCTAACGCCTTTCATCCCCCATTCCTCCGCTCTCTCCTCCGCCAGGGACATGAGCCTGCGGCCGTATCCCCTGTGCTGCCATCCCCTGCCCCGGACCCCGAGCCTCTGCTCCTCGCCGAAGACCTTGAGCTCCCTGACCAGGGCGAGGTTGGAAAAGGGGCTCTCCGGCGAAGGACGTCTTATCCTCACATAGCCTATCAACGCGTCCATATACTCCAGGGATATGAACGCCTCCCTACCTCCTCCCGCAGGATATGTGTATTCCACCACTTCCGGTTTTGCCTCCGGTCTTCCGGGGGAGATACCATCCCCAGGGCTCCCCGGCAGCGTTTCTCCGCCATAGCCCCCGTATTCTTTCCGGCCCACCTCCCGGCATCTGATACACCTGCATGTTTTCCCTCTCTCCCTCAATATATCCTGGGCCAGCTGCCTGAGGTTGCTCTTTTTCACCCCTGCGACGACCAGATGGCTCGGTATGTCCCTCTGAACCCTCTGTATCCTCACCCAGGGGGGAACGATCTCTTTCATGTCCGCAACCAGCCTGGCGGCGGCCTCCGTGTCCAAGGGCTCGTATTCTCCCTTCTTCCACATATCATACAGGCGGGTTCCCTCCACCACCAGGGTGGGATATAACTTAAGCATGTCCGGCATATATTCGGGGTCGGTGAATATGGTCTTGAATGCCTGGAGGTCCATCTCCCTGGTGGAACCGGGGAGCCCGGGCATCATGTGATAGCATATCTTCAGCCCTCTATCTCTGGCCAGCATGGTGGAACGCTTGGTTTCCTCCGTCGTGTGTCCCCTCTCCACCAGCCTGAGAACATTGTCGAAGGTGGTCTGCACGCCGAGTTCCACCCGGGTGGCCCCCAGCCGGATGGCATATTCTATCTCCCGCTCCATAAACCGGTCCGGGCGGGTTTCAACGGTAAGGCCTATGCACCGGTGCCTTGCCGTCTCATTGAGCAGATGTGCCTCTCCGAGGCTTCCGGATTCCCGGGGAGCATCGTTCAGGGCGTCGAAACACCTTTTGACAAACCACTCCTGGTATCCCCTATCTCTGGCGGTGAAGGTGCCCCCCATTATGATGAGGTCTATCTTGTCCGTTGGATGCCCTATCTCCTCCAGCTGCCGGAGCCTCTGTCGCACCTGTCTGAAGGGGTCGAAACCCTGCTGCGCCGCCCGC
Source organism: Thermoplasmata archaeon (assembly GCA_021161085.1). GTDB lineage: Archaea > Thermoplasmatota > Thermoplasmata > JAGHBH01 > JAGHBH01 > JAGHBH01. The sequence continues at coordinate 2,812 of JAGHBH010000110.1, forward strand.
AGTGCCGCAGGTTCCCTCCCCGTATAGCTCTGTGCCGTGCCCTTCTCCGGTCCCCCGGGACAGTAAATACATCTTCCGTGGGGGCATTCGTGGGGTGAGGTCATGACCGCCACGACGGTGACGCCGGACAGCGTTCTGGAAGGCTTCAATCTGAGAAAATCCTCCACGGAACCCCTGAGGTCTCCGGCGGCGGCCAGTATATCGGCGTTGGAGGGGAGGGAGGAGAGTCCGAGGGAAAAGGCGGCATCCCTTTTTGCCTTTTCCAGTTCTTCCCTGGAGGATATTTTTCCGGCCATTATCCTCTCCGCTATTCCTCTGAGCACCCTTTCCTTCTCGGCCATCCTCTCCGGACTATGCCTGCGAGCCACAGTATCTCTGGATGTGGATATCCCCTTTTCTCCTTTTTTCTCGAACACAGTCTTATGCCAGCCTTCCGGGATATAAAAATTGTTCCTCTGGTTGCTTTGTGCGTATAGGTCAGAGACCGTTAAAGTATTTCGGGATACTACACAAAGCAATGCTGTCCACAACCTTTATAAATTCGTATCGTATTTGCACCCATAGAATCCACAGGTAGAGTGATTACCATGGCAGATGATTGGTTTGCTGCGTTGGACCAGGAACTCGCCCAGAAGGAGGAGGAGATAAAACAGGATGTAGGGGTCCAGAACACCAAGAAGGGCGAGGTCAACCGGACGCTGATAGAGGACTTCTGGAGGATATGGAACAAGTTCAACAACATAAACGTCCACTTCACCATGGAACCCAGCCACAGCGCCTTCGCCCAGTTCGAGCGTTTCCCCGACCTGTGGGAGTTCAAACCCAACTTCAACTTCTCCGCCGTGAACAGCATCAGCCTGGTGGACCGCACCCAGGACCAGGGGCGTATGGGCGATTCCATAAAGGTCAGATACTACAACAAGGGGGACAAGGTGGCCCTCCGGATGGTGTTCGAGTTCTGCGAGGGGGAACACTACTACAAATATTCCGGATGGAAGAGGATATTCGGCCAGTACGTCCTCTACGATGAATATCTGGACAAGGTGAGCCTTAAAAGGATACACGAGGTCCTGGCCGATGTGGTAAAGGTGTGGTACGAATCCCACCTCAGGAGAAACAGGGACCTCATCCTGAACCACATAAAGGACAACTACGAGCGGGGAGAATCCTTCACCCAGTAGTCCGTCTCCATCTCCATGTCCATCTGGCAGATGGAGAACAGCCTCTGCCTCACCAGAAAAGGTATCTTTCTGAACCTTATGAACCGAGCGGGCGTGCTGGCTCGGGTTATCTCCACCACCTCGTCACCCCGGAGATGATATTCCATCTGGCCGTCCAACACGAGCAGACACGGTTTCGACCTCTTTTCCCTTATCTTGAGAACACATGAGGTCGGTATGACCTTGGCGCTTCTCTTCACATGGAAAGGAGCCAGGGGTAGCACCACCATCGCGTCTACCCTGGGGTCTATCAGGGGGCCGCCAGCGCTGTAGGCATAGCCAGTGGACCCGGTGGGGGTGGCGATTATCATGGCATCCGCCCTTATCCTGTCTATCTCCTCGCCGTCCACGAAGAGCTGGAACTCCCTCATCTTCACTATCCTGGCGGTGTGGACCACTATCTCGTTCAGCACCGGGGGAAGGGTCTCCCCGTCCACGATGGCCCTTATCCTGTTGTGCTTCTCGAAGGTGTAATCCCCCTCTATCAACCTGCGTATCATATCCTCGTCGACATCCCTGGCCTCCACCTCGTTCAGGAATCCCAGGCTGCCGGTATGGATGGCGAACACCGGAGCGCTGCACTTCTGGAGGGCCCGCAACACCGTACCGTCGCCCCCGACAGTGATAAGGATCGTTATCTCCCCCTCCATCTCCTCCAATCTCATGCCCTTCTCCCCCAGCCGGGAGGCCATCTCCCTCTCGAGCCACACCTCCTCCCCCTGCCCTCTCAGCAGTTTCACCACCTTGCGGGTGGTCTCCTTGGTTCCCCTCAGCGTGGGGTTAGCTGATATTCCGAACCTCATGTGAAATCCTCCAGAGCCCTTCTGTCCCCCACCGCCAGAACGCTGCTCCTCTCGCCGAGATCGAAGGACATACGCAGCCTCTCCCCCCCGGCGTTGTAGAGCTCACCGCCCGCCTCCCTAAGGATGAGGCATCCGGCAGCCAGATCGGTGACACGAACGTTGGCCTGATGATGGATGGAGGACACATAATACCCGTCCAGGAATCCCGATGCGACGAAACACAATTCCAGGGCGACGCAACCGAAATACCTCACCCTCCTCGGCCTGGATGCCAGCCTGTGGCTCTCCGGCGTGGCCTCCCTCCCGAGATATATGGAGAAGATGGCCTCCTCTCTGTTGTACGGACGGCATCGTATGGGATGATGGTTCCTAACCGCGCCCAAACCTCTCCGGGCCATGTAGGTCGTGCCCGTGACCACATCCATCACTATGGCCGCCTCCAGGTCGTCCGTGCTGCTCGTTCCCACCGCGAGGCTCACCGCATAGGGGCCGGTCTTGCGCATGGAGTTGTACGTCCCGTCCAAGGGATCAACCACCAGGGTCTTGTCCCCCCCGCGGTCTATGAACCCCGCCTCCTCGCTCAAGACGTTGAGGTCGCTGCCTATGGTGTCCAGCTCCTCCAGTATCACCTCCTCCGCCAGATGGTCTATGACCTCCGTGGGCGTCCCGTCGGCCCCCAACCCCCTCTCCTGAAACGACTCCTCGCTGTTCACGTGATCCCGTATGACCCTGGCGGCGGCATCGGCCAGGAAGAGCAGAAGCGAACGCATGACATCACCGTCCTCGTATCCCTGTTCCCTACGGGCAGGGAGGGATATAAACGTTTCCTGCCTGAAGAGATAAACACATCGGGAGTTTTTTATACCACCCTCCCCATAGCATCAACCATGATTCCTCTACTGTGCCTCCTGCCGCTGGCCGCACTGATCGTAATACTGATAATACTGGCCGTTCTCAAGCTGCTGAAGATAATCATACTCGTCGTAATACTGGCCGTGGTCGCCTACCTCATATGGAAGGCTACAGGGGGTGGCGCCGGAGAGGAGATGGTCATCGCCATCAACGGCCTGTTACCCTATTCTCCATAGTATCCGGGGTTGTCCAGCAGCCATCTGGCGGTCCTTCTTATCCCCTCCTCCACCGAGAGGCGGGGCCTCCATCCCAGGGATTTTATCCTGCTCACATCCAAAAGCACCAGCGGGGCGTCGCCCACCCAACCCCTGTCTCCCCCGGTGTGCCGGAACTCCACATCCTTTAGGCCCATCTCCTCCACCACGATCTCCGCCACCCGATCCACCTCTACGGTCTCCTCGAGGCCAAGGTTGAAGATGTTTATCCTCTCGCTCCCCCGCTCGTAGCCGCACATTATACCCTCTATGCAGTCGCCCACGTACATGTAGGATTTCCTCTGCCTGCCGTCTCCCAGTATTTCCAGCACCCGGGGGTTCCTTTTCAGCTCGTGGACGAAATCATATGTCACCCCGTGGGGATGCCTCTCCCCCACGATGGAGACGAACCGGTAGATCCACCCCCGCATGCCGAATGCCTCGGAGAAAGCCTCTATCAGGGCCTCTCCCGCCAGCTTGGAAGCCCCGTAGAAAGGTCTGGATGGGAAAGTAGTCCTCCGGCGTCGGCACCACCCGGGCGTCACCGTACACAGCGGCGGAGGCGAATACTATCTCCTTGACATCGGCCAGACGCATGGCCTCCAGGACGTTCCACGTCACCAGGGTGTTCTCCTCCAGGTCTATCCTGGTGTTCTTCACCCCTCCCCTTATGTCGGCGTTGGCAGCAAATGGAATACCGTGTCCACATCCCCGAACAGGGGCCGGGTGGCGTCAAAGTCCTTGAGGACCATCCTGTGGAGGGATATCCTCCCGGCCTCCAGATGCTCCCTGATGTTCCTGTCTCCCATGTCCATCCTGTCTATCACCACGACCTCCCATCCGTCCGCCAGCAGTCTGTCCACGAGATGGGGGCCCAGAAAACCCGCTCCTCCTGTCACCAACGCCTTCATCACATCACCACCGACATCCATACGTTATCTTCAATCGCCTTCCTGTTCAATATCTGGAACTCAGCTCCGATTCACGCCATTTCCTCTTGAGCTCCACGCTTCCCTTGAAGAACTTGCAGGTGAAATATCCCATGGCCCCCACGGCCAGCCTTATTATCTTCCATATGGACTCATCCTTGCCTATCTTGAGCATGTCCACCACATGATACTCGCTCCACAGAGACCCATGTCGGAGGGTCAGTTCCTTCCTCCCGAAACCGTACCAGAACGCCTGTTTGAAGAACGCCTTGAACGTCTCCCTGGCCCTGTGATAGACTATGGCCCGGGGGTTGTACACTATGACGGCGCCGGCGTCCACCGCCCGATAGTTGAGGTCTACATCCTCCGCCTCCTTGAACCAGGGGTCGAACCCCCTTATCCGCTCGAACAGTTCCTTCCTGTATGCCAGGTTCACACTGGGATAGCTGATATCCTGGCCCTTGTGATATATGCTCACCCGCTTGAGCTTGCTCCATCCCTCGTATCCCAGCCGCACCTCTCTTCCGGCGACGACATCTGCTCCCTCCTCGAAGCTCTTGTTCAACTCCTCGATCCACAGGGCGTTGGCTATGGCGTCCGAATCTATGAAAGCCACGACGTCTCCCGTGGCAGCCTTCACCCCGGCGTTCCTGCTCACCCCCTTGGTCGCCGGCCTGTTTATGAACTTCACATAGGGAAAACGCTCCATATAGGACGCCACTATCTCCCTCGTCCTGTCCCTGCTGTTGCAGTCTACCACCAGCACCTCATGGGGCTGCATGGACTGATAGGTGAGACTGTCCAAGAGGTCACCGATGTAGTCCTCGGAGTCCCTGGTCAGCGTCACCACGCTTATCTTCATATCCACATCTCCCATGGGCCGCCTCCCGCCAAGGGAACGGCCCCCGTTCTATAAACCGACTGTATATAACGTTTATCATATGAAATAACCGAATATCAGCGGGGATATCACCGGGACGAACCCATCCCCTTCCACCTTTCCACGATATCCGGGAGGTCTATCCCCCTCTCCCCGAGACCCAGGTGGTCCAGTATCCTGGCCGCTATGTGGTCCACCAGCCCCCCGATATCCCCGGGCCGGTGGTAGAAACCGGGGGAGGCCGGCAGTATCACCACCCCCTCCGCCGACAGCCGGGCCATGGCCTCCAGATGTATGGTGGACACAGGGGTCTCCCGGGGAACGAGCACCAGCCGTCTCCTCTCCTTCAGGGCAACCGCAGCCGTCCTGGTCACCAGGTTGTCCTCCATCCCGACGGCGATCTTGGCTGTGGTGTTCATGGACGCCGGCACTATCACCATGGCATGGAAGGAAAAACTGCCCGAGGCTATGTCCGCCGCCAGGTCCCCGTTGTCGTGCACCACCGCCCCCATACCCTCCAGGTCGTCTAGGGTCTTTCCCGTCTCGTGCAGCAGTATCTTCTCACCGTTCTCCGTCACTATCACCCTGAGGTCCAGCGGCTCCACCCCTGAGAGTATCTCCAGCACGCGGACGGCATAGGGCATGCCTGACGCCCCGGTGAGGGCCACCACCACGGTCATCCTGTCCCTGTCCAGACGACCACCGGATGCCCATGTCCCAGGGGGTTCATATAGGTTGCTCCGAAACACATATATCCCACGGCCGGTTGGAGGCTCCGGGTTGCTTTATGGGGAAAGAAGAGTCTGGGTCAGATGGCCGGGAGACCCCCGGGAAGGAGATAGACCTCACCAGGGCGGTGTGCGCCTACACCATGGAGAGAGAGGGCGGGAGGCTTCTGGCGTTCTTTCCCTGTCAGAGGTGTCCCGGGGCGGGGGAGTTGACCAACCCCCGGTGTCTGGCAGGTGCCCTCCGGTGTGTGGAGAGGGAGCCTATCGTGGACGGTGTGGTTCTCTCGGGGTACAGGGAGAGCATATACCAGGAGAGGAGCATGGAACTGCTCCGCCGTATGGCGTTTCTGCTGTCGGAGATGGAGCGGCTGCGGGGGGAGGCCCCCGGGTGGATGAAAGGGAGAGGGAGATGTTCCAGGTGCGAGATATCGCCCGATGCCATCCTGGGGGAGGCGGCCCGCCTTCTCTTCCTTGACCCGGGAGGGATGCTGGATGTGATGCGTTCTCCGATCCTTGAGAGGAGGTTCGGCCTTCCTCCGGACGCCGGCGAATGCAGGACATGCGCCAGGGAGACCAGGGACGCCCTCGCATACCTCCTCTCCATAGCCCTGGATGTGGTCGGTCTTCTGGACGAGAAGGACGGGGATGTCTACCTCAAACCCGCCCGGGCCTCCGGGGGCAAGCGAGGGCCGCTGGCCATAAAGAGACACCCCAGGATAGGGGAGATAATCGCCCGCACCCGGGACATAGACGTGGAGACCATGGGGGAGAAGATGGAGAGGCTTTTGAACATATACCGCCGTGTCCGCCCGGTCTTTTCCACGACCTGGATAGACCCGGAGCCTCCTGAGGGACTTCGTCCGGTCTCCGGGCGGAGGAAGAACGGGGCCTGGATCCGGCTGTACGCTCCTCCCGGCGGCCTCCAGGGAATATACCACGTCCTGCCGTCGGAGTACGAGATGGCCAGGAGGGATATCAGGTTCATCCAGGGCGCCAGGGAGGAGATGCTGTCCTCCGGCGTCGAGGGATATGATGTGTCCTCGCACGAGATGGGACGGGGGTATGTGAAGAGGAGGGGGAGGGAGATATTGCTGAGGATATTGAGGGAGACGAAGAGCGGGTCCTTCGTGGAGTTGAAGAGCCGGGCGGAGAGGTTCGCCGACATTCTGGAGAGATACACCACCGGCCTCGGGGTGCTGGAGTTCCTCCTCACCGACGAGCGCGTCCAAGACGTGTATGTGGACGCCCCATGCGGGGACAACAGGGTGCACCTCACCATATCGACGGGGATCCCCGACATGCCCGGGAAGATGGTGACCAACATAATGCTCACCGACCACGACATGGAGAGCCTGGTCTCCAGGCTGAGAAGCATCACGGGCAGGCCCTTCTCCGAATCCAACCCCGTCCTGGAGGCCGACCTCCACCGGTACAACGCCAGGGTCACCGTCATCGGCCCTCCCCTCAGTCCCCGGGGGATAGCCGCCGCTTTCAGGAAGCACTCCACGGAACCCTGGACCCTGCCCCGGCTGGTGGCCAACAGGACCCTGTCGCCCCTGGCGGCCGGGCTATTGTGGTTCCTCGTGGACGGACAGGCCACCATCATCGTTGCGGGCAGCAGGGGTGCGGGGAAGTCCTCACTCCTGAGCGCCCTGATGTTCGCCCTTCCCCCCTCCCAGAGGATACTGACCATAGAGGATACCCTGGAGCTCCCCGTGGAGAGTATGCAGAAGTTGGGCTACAAGGCGCAGAGCATGCTGGTGGGCACGGGACAGGACAGCAGGGATGCTCTAAGGGTCTCCCTCCGGCTGGGCGAGGGGGCTCTGGTTCTGGGAGAGGTGCGGAGCGAGGAGGCCCGGGTGCTCTACGAGGCTATGAGAACCGGGACCGCCGGGTCTTCCGTCATGGGGACGTTCCACGCCGACAGCCCCAGGGCCGTGTACGAGCGGGTGGTGCACGACCTCGGGATACCCTTCCAGTCGTTCTCCGCCACCGATATAATAGTCATATCCGGGCTGGTGAGGCCGGGGGGAGGCCACAGGGTGAGGCGGCGGGTGGTGGAGATAGCGGAGGTGGACAAGGAGAACGAGGGGGAGTTCATCACCCTCATGCGGTATTCCCCGGAGGAGGACGGGCTGGTGGCCACCGACGAGATGTACTACCGTTCGCTGGTCATAGCACGGATAGCCAGATCCTGGGGTGTGAGTCTTGAGGAGGCCCTTCGGGGTATAGAGGTCCGGGGGAGGGTACACGAGATGATGGCATCTGCGGCAAATGCCGGAACGGAGGGTGTGCTGAACGCCGAGGGAACCTCCAAGGCCTACGGACGTTTCTGGGAGCTGCTGGAGACAGGCCACAGGCTGGATGATGTGGAAGGTTTCGTGTCCAGATGGTCGGATGTGCTGGAGAGCATGGGGAAGGGGGAAGAAG
>JAGHBH010000166.1 GCA_021161085.1 Thermoplasmata archaeon
CCGTCTCATCAACGCCCTGGAGGATCTGAAGGTGGAGGAGGACGGCAGCGTGAGGAACACCAGCGGCACCGTGGTCCAGTTCGTCTATGGCGAGGACGGCACCGACCCCTCCAAGAGCATAGGCGGAAAGGCCGTGGATGTGGAGAGGATTGTCGTCTCCTATCTCAAGAAGAAGGAAAGGGAGGGTAGAGGGGGGGAGGCCGTGAAGTCCTCCAAATCCTCCTCAAAGGCCGCCTCCAAGACCTCGAAGGATAAGGGCGGAAAGACCGGGAAGAGCGGGGGCTCCGGCGGCTCAGGGGCCAAGAAGGGAAAGGGGAAGAAGAAGGGGAAAGGCGGAAAGAAGGGAGGTGAGTGAACATGGCGAAGAAGGACACCATCAACGCACTCGTGAAGCGCGGTATAAAACCGGAGACAGCAGAGATAGTGGCCAACGCAGGGTACACAATCACCTCCCTGAAGAAGGCGGCTCCCGAGGACCTCACCAAGTACCTCTCCGAGGAGCAGGTTGTGGAGGTGCTCACCTCCGTCGGGGTGAAGGTGAAGGTCACCCAGAAGAAGGTGAAGCCGAAGAAGAAGGGCAAGAAGGAGAAACTGCCCCCCCTATCCCTGGAGGACCTCCCAAAGAAGGGGCATGTCTTCACCCCGTCCGAGAAGAGGGTCAGGAAGATACTGGACAAACACGGCTGGGAGATTCCTCTTTCCCTGATAGTGGATACCGCCGAGGTCGCCGAGAGGTACGGTCTGGGCGATGGAGACCTGGAGGAAGTGCTTTCCCAGGTCGTGGGCCGGTACAACGAGAGGCGGGTTGCCCCCCACGAGGCCTGTGGTATCGTGGCCGCACAGTCCATAGGGGAGCCGGGCACCCAGATGACCATGCGTACCTTCCACTATGCGGGTGTGGCGGAGATAAACGTGACCCTCGGTCTCCCCAGGCTTATCGAGATAGTGGATGCCAGGAGGGTACCAAGCACACCCACCATGGAGATTCACCTTCTGCCGGAGTACAACCAGGACAAGGAGGCGGTGATGAGGATAGCCAGGAACATAGAAAGCACCACCCTCCTGGATGTGGCCAGCGTAGAGACAGACATCAACAACATGGAGATAAGGGTCATACCCGACATGGAGAGGATGGAGAGAAAGGACGTAACCTGGAAGGATGTGGCCGACAAGTTCAAGAAGACCAAGGACGCCGAGGTGGTCGAGGACAAGGATGTTCTCCACATAAGACTCCAGGGCGAGGGTTCCTTCAAACGCCTCCAGGCCCTCTCCACGGCGGTCAAGAACACCCGGATAAAAGGGATAATGGGCATACACAGGGCCATAGTGAGGAAGAACGGAGGCGAATGGGTCATATATACCCAGGGCTCCAACCTCTCCGGCGTGTTCTCCATACCGGAGGTGGATAAGAGACGGACCACCACCAACAACATCATGGAGATAGCGGAGGTGTTGGGAATAGAGGCGGCCAGGAACGCCATAATCCGGGAGGCGAGCAACACCCTGGAGCAGCAGGGGTTGACCGTTGACTACAGGCACATAATGCTGGTGGCGGACATAATGACCAACGACGGCGACGTCAGGGCCATAGGAAGACACGGCGTCTCCGGGAGGAAATCCAGCGTTCTGGCCAGGGCGGCTTTCGAGATAACCACCAACCATCTGCTGGAGGCTGGTCTCACCGGGGAGATAGACCCCCTGGGCGGTGTGACGGAGAACATCATCATCGGCCAGCCGGTCACCGTCGGCACGGGAGGGGTGAAACTGCTCTACGTCGCCCCCTCGGAGAGAGAGGCCTTTGAGAAAGGGCTTGAGAAGGATGAAGATAAAGAATGATCATGAGCATAGCGATAAGCGATATGAAGGATGAAGGAGGAACACCCACATGGTGGACATACAGAAGGCGATAAAAACGGCGGTCTCTAAGGGAGACGTCGTCCTGGGAATGAAGGAAATAAAGAAGCATGCGGCCAAGGGAAAGATAAAGCTGGTGATATACGCCTCCAACTCGCCGGAAAAGGATTTCCCCGGCGTCAAGACGTACCGGTACAAGGGCAGCAACGCCGACCTGGGGGTGGCATGCGGAAAGCCGTTCCCGGTGGCCGCCATCGGAATAATAGACCCGGGTCCGTCGGAGATTCTCTCCCTGGTCTGATCCCGTTCAGAGCGAACTGGCTGTCGGACAAGGGGGATGCCCGGGAAGACGGAATGGAGACACGGAGAAAAATGCGGGACACGGCGGGAGATGTGAGATGAAGGAGATAACCCTAACAACCGAACTGCTCCAGTACATAACCCTCTTCGAATCCGCCACCGGAGTGGTCGTGAAGGACTGTCTGGAGATGGACGACCACCTCATCTTCATAGTGAAGGAGGGGCAGGCCACCAAGGCCATAGGCAAGAAAGGGGTCAACATGGCCAGGCTGAGGGAGATACTGAAAAGGCGGCTGAGGGTGATAGAGTTCTCCCCCGATCCTGCGGTGTTTCTCATGAACATATTCCGCACCTACGAGCCGGTCAAGGTGGAGTTCAGCAGGAAGAGGAATATCATACACGCCACCGTCTTCGTCCACATAGAGAACAAGGCCCGGGCCATAGGAAAGGAGGGACACAACCTCCGGATAGCCAGGGAGATAGTGAGAAGGCATTTTGAGATAGAGAGCGTGTCCGTTGCGGCCCTGGAAGAACCCTACGAACCTCCGGGCACCCCTATCCAGTATCCCTCAGTCGAAGCCTCATCCTCCTCCATCCCCACGTCTCCACCTTCA
>JAGHBH010000160.1 GCA_021161085.1 Thermoplasmata archaeon
AGGAACAGGGAAGGGTTCGACGCGTGGTATAGAGAGGGGCAGCGGAAGGTGGTGGTCAAGGCCAGGAGTCTGGCCGACCTCTACGAACTGAAAGAGAGGGCGAGACTGGAGGGTCTCTCCACGGCCCTGATAACCGATGCGGGGCTGACGGAGGTACCGCCGGGGACGGTCACCTGTCTGGGGGTGGGGCCGGGCCCCGAGAAGATAGTGGACAGGGTGACGGGCAGCCTCTCCCTGCTGTGAGGAGGTGCCGGCGTTGAAGGAGGGTACGAGAATACTGGGTGTGGACGACGGCCCCTTCAAATTCGGCGACGAGAGGACCCCGCTGGTGGGGGTGCTGATGCGCCTTCCCGCATATGTGGAGAGGGTGGTCTGCTCCACGGCGGAGGTGGACGGCCTGGACGCCTCGGAGAGGATAATCGAGATGGTGGGTTCCAGGGGCATCGCGGGACAGGCCCATCTCGTGCTCCTGGACGGTGCGGCCGTGGGTGGGTTCAACGTGGTGGACTGCGAGAGGATATGGAAGGAGACGGGGGTGCCTGTGGCTACCTTCACCAGGGACAGACCGGATCCCGATTCCATCAGAAAGGTCCTGTCCTCCAGGTTTTCCGACTGGGAGGAGAGGTTCAGGGTCGTGGAAAAGGCCAGGGTGATGGAGGGGACGAACGGCGGACACCCCGTATATCTGGCGGTCTGGGGGGCCGGGAGGGACGAGGTGCTGGGCATGATACGGAGGAACACGGTAAGGGGAGCCACGCCCGAGGCTCTTCGACTCGCCCACATAATAGCCAGGGGGGTCTCTCCCTTCATAAACGGCAGATGACATTCCGGAGACACTACGACACTACATACGGAGACATCTCCCGGGGAGGGTCTTTCTCCTTTCTTTCATTTTCTGGAGAGGAATCCCACGGGGACCTCCACCCGTCTGGGCATGAGGCCGTCGTTTATCAGCACCACGGCGTTCTTTCCCTCTATCTTCTCCACCACCCCCACGGAGCCAGCCTCTGGACCCTGGTCTATGACCACCGTGTCATATTCCCTTATCTCTATACCCGTCTTTCCCTCCTCCTTTACGGGGGATGAGAGAAAGGCCCGGGCCTCCTCCGGCGGTATCTCCCCGACTATCTGTCTGGCGTCCGGTATTCTCTTCACTATCTCCTCAAGCTCGGCCAGGTTCCGGCATACCACATAGACGTAGCCCCGGGTGGTAGGATGGAAGTGGACCTCCTCCACCCCGAACCCCATCTGTCTGGAGAGGGAGGATATCTTCCCGGCCACGCTCTTCTCCCTCCGTCCGGCTGTCCTGACGGCGAACACCCTCAGCGTGTACTCTCCCCCGCCCTTGCCGTCTGGGCTGTCTCCAGTTACCCCGCCGCCGCTGTCATCTCCCGACTTGTTCATGCCAGACCCATGGACAGGGGGGTATATCACTCTTCCCCAGGTATTCTCAAAAAGGATTGGTGAGGCGAAAGGAAAAAATACGCCCCGACGGGTAGGGGTGCAGGGAGCGCCGATGACAGCAGAGGTGGAACTCAAGGTGGCCAACGCCTACAACGAGGATGTTGGCAGGGGATACGCACGGCTGGACGAGGAGACGAGAAATATCCTTGGAGTGGACATAGGCGACATAGTGGAGATAACCGGAAAGGACAGGGGAAAGAGCACCGCCGCCATAGTGTGGAGGCTCAGGGGGGAAGACAGCGGAAAGCACATCATCAGAATAGAGAGCCTTCTGAGGAAGAACGCCGGTGTCTCCATGGGGGACAGGGTGATAGTGAGAAAGGCCGTGGTACAGCCTGCCTCCAGGGTGGTCCTGGCACCCCTCGGCGACTGGTGGAGCCAGGACACCATCTCGGGGATGGACAGTTTCATCAAACACCATCTGGAGAAGAGACCGGTGCTCAAGGGCAACGCCATAATAGTCCCCGGCTTCCTGTTCAGCAAGGGCCACGCCATCTTCCGGGTGGTCAACACCACCCCCGCCGGGATAGTGCAGATAACCTCCGAGACCGCCCTCTCCATCACCCAGCAGCCGCTCCGCTCATCCGAGGAGATGGACCTGGGCGTCACCTACGAGGACATAGGCGGTCTCAGGGAGGAGATAAGGAAGGTGAGGGAGACCATAGAACTCCCGCTGAAACACCCGGAGCTCTTCGACAGGCTGGGAATAGACCCCCCCAAGGGTGTGCTGCTCTACGGACCCCCGGGAACCGGAAAAACGCTCATCGCCAAGGCACTGGCCAACGAGGCCGGAGCGTCCTTCTTCTCCATCCAGGGCCCGGAGATAATGAACAAGTTCTACGGAGAGAGCGAGGGCCGTCTCAGAGAGATATTCGAACAGGCGGAGAAGAGCGCCCCCTCGGTTATCTTCATAGACGAGATAGACAGCATAGCCCCCAAACGGGACGAGGTCTCCGGAGAGGTGGAGAGAAGGGTGGTGGCCCAGCTCCTCACCCTCATGGACGGACTGAACCCCCGGAAGAACGTGGTGGTCATCGCCGCCACCAACCGGGTGAACAGCCTGGACCCCGCCCTGCGTCGGCCTGGCAGATTCGACCGGGAGATAGAGATAGGCGTGCCCGACAAGGAGGGACGGAAGGAGATACTCCAGGTCCACACCAGGGGAATGCCCGTGGGGGACGACGTGGACATAGACGAACTGGCCGCGGTCACACACGGATTCGTGGGAGCGGACCTCGCATCCCTCGCCCGGGAGGCAGCCATGCGGGCGCTGAGCAGATACCTCCCGGACCTGGACCTGGACAGACCGGTGCCGTCGGAGCTCCTGGCCGAGATGAAGGTGATAAGGGAGGACTTCATGGAGGCCCTCAAGATGGTGGAACCCAGCAGCCTCCGGGAGGTCCTCATAGAGGTGCCCAACGTCTCCTGGGACGAGGTCGGCGACCTGGAAGAGGCGAAGAAGGAACTCAAGGAGGCCGTGGAACTCCCCATGAAACACCCCGAGGTGTTCCAGAGGATGGGAATACGCCCCGTCAAGGGCATCCTCCTGTACGGACCCCCGGGAGCGGGAAAGACACTCCTGGCGAAGGCGGTGGCCACGGAGAGCGAGGCCAACTTCATCAGCATCAAGGGCCCGGAGGTCCTGAGCAAATGGGTGGGAGAGAGCGAGAAGGCCATAAGGGAGATATTCCGACGGGCCAAACAGGCCTCCCCCTCCATAATCTTCCTGGACGAGATAGACAGCATAGCACCCCCCAGGGGCTCGTACACCGGCGAATCCGGGGTGTCCGAACGGCTGGTCAACCAGCTCCTCACCAGCATAGACGGCGTGGAGGATATGGGAGATGTGGTGGTCATGGCCGCCACCAACCGCCCTGACATGGTGGACCCCGCACTCCTCAGAGCCGGAAGGTTCGACAAACTCGTCTACATACCCCCGCCAGACGAGGAGGGCAGGAAAAAGATATTCCAGGTCCACACCAAGAACATGCCCCTCGCCGACGACGTTGACCTGGATGAACTCGCCAGGAAAACCGAGGGATACGTGGGTGCCGACATAGAAAGCGTGTGCAGGGAGGCGGCCATGGTGGCCGTCCGGAAGGACATGGAGGCGGAGAGGATAACCATGCAGGACTTCCTGGAAGCCATAGAGAGAATATCCCCCTCCGTCAGCGAGGACACCCTCAAGTACTACGAGAACATCAAACAGTTCCTGGAGAGGACCTCCGGACCCAAGCGGGAGAGGGAAGAGGCGCTGAACAACATATATGGGTGAGAGGAGATTTTCTCCCCTTTTACCATAATCTGATTTCGAGATCCTGGTGGAGGATAGGACGGCTAGAGGCCGGGTTTTTCTCGGTGTGTGTTTATCCCGGCAGGTCCTGTACGGCAGTGAGGGTGAATATCAGGGTCTCCCCTCCCAGCTGGTGGGCCTCGGGGTCGGTGCCGTATGCGAGTTCCGGGGGGACCCTTATGACCTTTGTCTCTCCGTCTATGCCTCTGGCTGGTTGTGGGAGGCGTATTCCCAGGACTCCGAGGTAGAATCCGTCTATATAGGCGACCTGCTGGAGGTATCCAACGTAGGGTTCTCCGGCGGTGACCGGGAGGGTCCCGCTGTCCAGCTCGTTGCCGTCGGTGTCCGTGAGAACGTAGTCCACCATGATGGTGTCGCCCACTTCTGCGACCTCTGCGTCGGTTCTCTCCACCGTACAGACTATGGACAGGGAGGCGTTCACCGTCGGGTCGGTCTGGCTCTCAACAGTGACGTTGACCACTCCTTCGCCCTTGAACCCCTCCGGGACTATGTAGGAGAGGACTACCCATCCCATCTCGTTCTCCGGCTCGACGCACACGCTGAGCTTGTCCTGGGAGACGGTCCACCCCTCCGGCACGGCTGTTACGCTGATGACATATGTGTCTGTTATATTTCCGGTGTTGTTTATCCACACGACCCCGTAGTCCTCGGTGCTGGATATGAGGCACGTCCAGGTGTCGTTCCCTCTGTTCGTGTCGTCCAGATATCCTATCTCCACCCCCAGGGAGGGTGCCTCCTCCTCTCCCCCCCGGCTGGCGCCGTTCACCCCGGCCGTGTTCTCCTCCAGCGCCGGAATGCCGCCGATAAGGAGCGAGGCGGTGACCAGCATCGCCTCGCTCCTTATCGGCGGCATTCCGGCGCTGGAGGAGAACACGGCCGGGGTGAACGGCGCCAGCC
>JAGHBH010000016.1 GCA_021161085.1 Thermoplasmata archaeon
GAAGGGCGGGGGAAAGAAGAAAGCCTCTGGAGAGGGAGCCTCCGGGAAGGGGAAGAAAGAGGAAGACGTAGGCGAGGAGAAGAAGGAGAAAGAGGGAAAGGTGGGGAAAGAGGACAAGGGCAAGAAAGAGGGAAAGGGAAAGGGAAAGAAGGAGGCAGAGAAAAAGGCAGGCGGTGGGAAGAAGAAATCCGGGGCCGGCTCGTCAAGCGGCACGGGAAAGAAGAAGTCAGGCGGCAAGGGCAAGAAGGGGAAATCTTCCTAGTCGCCCAAACCATAAAACCAAAGGTATCGGCCAGCCCGGACTGATCGGCTAACGCCCTTCCTCTCGTCTGCACGTCTCCCGGGAGGGCGGCATGTCTCATAGGGGGAGATAGGGTTAAGTGTGAAATACTCCTTTACGAGATAGCGACTTTCCGCAAATTTTTTATCTTATTTTTGTGATAAAGTGCTGTGAGCCGTGATAAGTGTTACATAACGATCATGGCGCCGGACGGTGCCGGAAAATCCGAAAATCGAGGAAGGGCGGTGACAGAATGGCAGAGCGGAAGAGAAAGAACCTGAGCGAGAGGGAACTACGGGTGCTCCATGCCCTGGTATCCCATCCAATGTTCAACGACCGGGAAATAAGCGAGATCACAGGGATAAACATCTCCACGGTCATAGCCATAAAGAAACGTCTCTCCGCAAGGAACGTCTTCAAGACAGCCATCCTCCCCAACTTCCACAAGCTGGGAATGGAACTGTTCCTGGTGGGTTACACCCCCATACCGCCGGGGCCCCAGAAGGAGGTCATAGGCCAGTGGAGGACCCCCGTGGAGAGGGAGGAGCGGCTGTTCTACGCCGGAGCGGCCAACGACATGGCCTTCTTCATGGGAACGGCGGAGAACTACACCAGCGCCATGGCACTCTGGGAGAGGATCCAGAGGGGATGGGCGGAGAACAACCTCATGCTGGACAAGGTGGGCTCCCTCATACTTCTCCCCCTTACCATATCCAGATTCCTGACCTTCTGCGACTACAATAACATAGTACGAAGGGCCCTATACGAGGCGGCGGGCGGAGACGCCGGCATCATGGTCTCCGAAGAAGATAAAGGCGTTTCCGGCCCCTATCTGGAGGGGTGGGGAGGAGACGACGGGAGGGGACGCTCCCTCTCCAAGAAAGAGAGGAAGGTGTTCAAGGCCCTAGTAATGCACCCCGAGGCCACCAACAAGAAGATAGGGGAGGTAACCGGTGTCTCCCGCCAGGGTGTGGCAGCCATTAAATCCCGCCTGTTGGAGGAGGGGTTCTACGTGGTCAGGAGGATACCCGACCTCCAGGCCCTGGGATTCGAGATACTGGTGCTGGCTCACACCGTTTTCTCCCCCGTCAGCACCGTGGAGGCGAGGGAGGAGGCGATAAGGTACATGGAGGAGCACGTTCCCCAGTTCTTCATGATATCCAGCAACACCCAGAACGTTCTCATGGCCGCCGCCAGGAACTACGAGGAGTTCGTCCACTACAAGAACCAGGTTCTCTCGCTCTACAGGAGAATGAACTTCATAAACGACGAGCCCACCATAACGCTCATGCCCCTGACGGAGCTCATCCACGTGAAATACCACGACTACGGGGGAGCCATAAAGATCGCACTGGGACAGGAGTGAACCGACCGGGGCAAGAGATTGTCCCACAACCCACATCGAACAGGCTTCTCTGGAGATCAAACAGTCTCGTCCATCTCTTTTTCCAGAAGCTTTATCTGATGCTCCTCCAGGGAGTCAACATCCACGGGGACGATGACCGTGGCACCCGAGACGGCGGCCTGGTCTTTGATAGCCTGTACTAGTCTCAGGACGGAGATGAATGTGTTGTTGGTCACCAGGTATTCTATACCGTCCAGGAGGACCACGCCCCCGCTGTTCTTCAGGAGGAACTGCTCGACGGCGAAGTTCAGCTTCTCCAGGTTCTTCGGCCTTATGGAATTCTTCTTGCCAACGTCGGACAGCCAGATGATGGGCACATCCTTGAGCCCGTATTCCTCCTCTATCTTGTCCGGGTATTCGCGGGTGATGCAGAGACACTTCCTGCCCTTCTCCTTCTCGCCGGACAGAAGGCCGTATGCCTTCTCCCTGCCGCCTTTATCGCCGCACACCAGGTATGTGAATCCTCCGCGCACCTCTATCTCCTCGAGCTTCTTCCCTTTCTTCAATAAGGCCTTCTTCGGCTCGGGCTCCAGGAGCACCGTGCCGCACCTGGGACATTTCTCGGTGTCCTCATCCACCTGGGCGCCGCACACGGGGCAGGAGTACTTCTCCTCCTCCTTCTCCTCGTTTTCTTTGAAGTATTCCTCCATCTTGTGAAGTATCTTCTTGGCCATGGACTTGCTCACACCCTTCAAGGCAGATAGGTCCTTCACGTCGGCCGCCTTGAATGCCTCGAAGGTGTCGAAACCGGAGTCCATTATGGACTTGGCTTTCTTCTCCTTTATGCCCGTGATGCTCGTCAGCACCTCTCTTATCCGCTCCCTCTGCTCCTCGGGGGACAGCTGGATGGTCTCCACGGTCTTGGGCCTGGCCTCCTCTCCGCCGGGCGATCCGCCCGTCCCGCCACCAGCAGTGGCCTCTCCGGTTGCTGGACCGGAGGGGAGAATACCCCCTGGGGACACACCGGTCTGGGGAGGAGCCGTACCTCCAGGAACCCCTGGTGCTCCAGAAGCGGGGGCCGGGGACGGCTGCCGGCCCTGGGGTTGGGCGGCTGCTTCGGCCGGTTCCTCTTCCTCGTATTCTATCACCAGGGGGATCACTGAGATATAGACGTCCTCTCCCTCTATGTTCCACTCCACCACGTAGCCTTCCTCGGGGACATCGTCAACGAACTCCAGGACCTGTGACCTGGTCTCCTCGGCTATGTGCTCCGCCCAGCCTATAAGGAGGTCGTACAGCCTGTCGCTGGTCGTGAGCCGGGTCTCTATGAAGCTGTCCACCTCCAGGTCCAGTTCCTTTCTCATCTGCTGTATCCTGCGTATGACCTCTCTGGCATACGCCTCGCTCAGCAGCTCGTCGCTCATGTTGGCGTCCAGATATATGGTGCCGTGGTCGAATTTGCTCTCGTACACGTTCTCGGGCAGCCGGGTGGTGAAGGAGAGCATCTCCGGTGTTATTGTGACCCTCTGGCCCTCTATTCCGAGCACGTATTCGCCGTGCTCCATCTTCTCCTTTATCCTGTGGGGGTCCTGTGCCTTCAGCAGGATGGCTATGCGGCTGCTCCACTGGCGGAAGACCGGGCCTATGGCGTCCAGGTTCGGCTCCACCTCGACGATGAGCTCGTCCCACTCTTTATCCAAGGGCAAGTATTCCAGGCGTTTGATGTTGGCCTGTGCCTTCACTATCTTCTCCAGGGTTTTGACCGCCTCCAGGGTCTCCTCGTCGGCCTTTATCACGGCCCGGCCGAGGGGCCACCGCAGCTTCACCCCTGCCTTCTGCCTCACGTTGGAAAGGGCCTCCACCACCTTCTCCACCCTGGCCATCTGCTTCTCCAGGGCGGGGTTCATCCAGGAGGGGTCGGATTTTGGCCAGTCCGTCATGTGAACGGTGGCATGCCTCCCCTCGAGATTCTGGTATATCTCCTCTGCGATGTATGGGGTGATGGGGGCCAGCAGCCTTGCCGTTGTCAGGAGCACGTGGTGCAGGGTGGCATACGCCGCATGCTTGGTGACGGCACTTCCCTCCACCCATATCCTGTCCCTTATTATCTTCACATACCACCGTGACAGGTCGTCAACGATGAACCTCTGGATGGCCCGGACCATCTTGTGTATCTCGTAGGTCTTCCACCCCTGATCCACCTCTCTCTTGAGGCTCTCCAGCCTGGAGAGCAGCCATTTGTCCTCCACCTCCATCTTCTCCCTCAGGGTGGATATGTTGTGTCTGGCATACGAGTGGCCGTCCAGGGTCATGTAGGTGGTGGCGAAGTAATAGACGTTCCACAGGATGTTGAGTGTCTTGGCGGTGCTCCTTATCTCCTCCTCCGAATATACGAGGTCCTCCCAGGGGGCGGAGGCTCCCAGAATGTACATCCTCAGGGGGTCCACGCCGTATTTCTCGATCACCTCCATGGGGTCCACCACGTTGCCCAGGGATTTGGACATGGGCCTGCCTTCCTTGTCCAGGGTGAAACCGTGGGTCAGAACGCTGTCGTAGGGAGCCCGGTCGAAGGCGATAACCCCGGCGGCCAGCTGGCTGTAGAACCACCCCCTGGTCTGATCATGCCCTTCCGTTATCCACCGTACGGGCCACCATCTCTTGAACTCCTCCTCTTCCAGGGGATATTTCAGCTGTGCCCAGGAGCAGACGGCGGAGTCCACCCAGACGTCTAAAACGTCCTCCACCCTGTCCATCATCTTGCCGCACTCGGAACAGGTGAGCTTGACCTTGTCCACCCAGGGCCGGTGGAGGTCCATGCCCTCCTTGTAGCCCACGGCATCCTTCAGCTCCTCGGAACTCCCGACGACCACCGTGTTGCCACATTCACACTCCCAGATGGGGAGGGGGATGCCCCAGTATCTCTGCCGGGATATACACCAATCCCTGCTGTTCTCCACCCATTTGCGCTGCCTGCTGGTACCCATCCACTCCGGGGTCCATTTTATCCGGTCAACCTCCTCCAGCATCCTCTCCTTCTTGGCGGTGACCCTGAGGAACCACTGTTTGGTGGTCTTGTAGATGATGGGTGTCTTGCACCGCCAGCAGTGTCCGTACCGGTGTTTCTCCACACCGTCGTGGAGCATGAGCCCCCGGTCCTTGAGCAGGCTTATTATCCTCCCGTTTGCCTCCCTCACCGGAACACCGGCATACTTACCGCACTCCTTTCCCAGCCGTCCGTTCCTTCCCACCGGGCAGAAGGGCGGCAGGTCGAACTCCTTTCCCAGCTCGAAATCCTCGGGTCCGTAGCCAGGGGCGATGTGCACTATGCCGCTCTTGTCGGCCTCCACGCTGTCGAACAGTATTATCTTGTGAGCCCACTCCCCCAGACCCTCAGGCCAGGATATATCATCCTTCAGCGGGGTCTCGTAGGGTATGCCGGACAGCGCCACGCCGGGCAGGGTCTCTATGATCATGAACTCGTTGACCCCCGCCTCCTCCAGCACCTTCTCGTGGGTCTCCCCAAGCATTATGTATATCTCCTCCTTACCATCACGATCGGCCAGCACCCGCACGTACTCGTATTCGGGGTGCACCGCGGCCGCCAGGTTGGCCGTCAGTGTCCACGGGGTGGTGGTCCAGATTATTATGTACTCGTTGGGATATCTCTTCGTGGGAAACTTCACATAGACGGAGGGGTCCTCCTCGTCCCAGTACTCCAGCTCCGCCTCCGCCAGGGCGGTCTCACACCTGGGACACCAGGAGAGCACCCGGAGGTCCCTGAACAGCATCCCCTCCTCCTCCGCTTTCTTCAGCATCCACCATGCGGCGTTGATGTAGTGGTTCTCCACGGTCATGTAGGGGTGGTCCCAGTCCATCCACACCCCCAGCCGTCTGAACTGCCGGGTCATGTTGTCCCTGTTCTTCATGGCGAAGTCACGACACTTGGACACGAACTTCTGGACGCCCTGGACCTCTATCTGCTGTTTGTTCTCTATGCCCAGGTCCTTCTCCACCAGCACCTCGATGGGGAGGCCGTGCATGTCATACCCGGGCTGATCCCTCACGTTGTAGCCCTGCATCCTGTAATACCGGATGGCCGCATCCTTCAATATCTTGTTCCAGGCCGTCCCGAGATGGATGTTCCCCGATGTATAGGGAGGTCCGTCCACGAAATAGAACTCCTCCCCCTTCTCACGGTGTCTCTTGGCGGCATGATAGGCGTCCCGCTCCTTCCAGAACGCTTCTATCTTCTCCTCGAGCTCTCTGGGCTTGTACCGTTTAGCGGCCTGGACCACCATCTGTCTCACCTGCTCGTCTCTCTCCCACGGCGTGAACCACGTTCGCTCCCGGCCACCCAGGTCGTGGATGGGGGTTGGGCAGTGGGGCCGGGGCCGAGGTTTGAGCTCGGGCTAAGGGATCCACAGTCCCTGATGCTACCAGGCTACACCACCCCGGCCGCC
>JAGHBH010000079.1 GCA_021161085.1 Thermoplasmata archaeon
GCCTCACCACGGACTACCACCTATTCCGCCGGCACAAGAGAGAGAGTATCGCGGTCGGCATAGGCGGGGTGGCCGCCTCGTTCGCCATAACCTTCATCCCCCTCTACTGTATAAACACATACATCCTGCATCTGGAGCCCGTGATGGGTTTCGCCAGCGCCCTCTTCATATCGGCGGTTCTCAGCAACACAGCCATAGAGATATGCGCAAAGCTCTTCATGACCTCCGAGGGACGGATGAAGACCGTTGTGATAGGAGCCAGCTTCGTGGATGATGTGGTGGCCGTGTTCCTCATCGGAGTGGTATCATCCACCGTGCTCCTGGACACACCACCGGATGCCTACCAGCTCTCCTGGCTCACCATAAAGGTGGTGCTATTCCTGGCCGGCTCCTTCTTCGTCTTCTACTATGTCATAGAGAAGGTGTTCAACAGCCTCCTCACCTCCCTGGTAAAGCGGGAGAGGTACCCCCTGACCGCCACCATAATAGCCGGGTTCAGCCTGGCCCTGCTGGCCCGTCCCTTCGGCCTCCACGAGGTGATAGGGGCATACATAGCCGGCCTGATGATAGGGCGATGGGGATCCCAGGTGGGTCCCATGCTGAAACGCCACCTGGTGTGGGACAACCTGATCAAGGAGATAGACCCCCCTCTAAGGGCGATCTTCGGCCCCCTGTTCTTCGGCTACGTGGGCCTCGTATTCTCGCGCTTCATCATTGAAAACTCCACCATGTCCCCCACCTCCGTCCTCCTCGCCGTCGTATTGCTGGCCACCGCCCTCTCGGGAAAGCTGCTGGGCTGCGGTGGAGCCGCCCTCACCCTCGGATTCTCAAGGAAGGAGAGTGTGGCCGTGGGAGCGGCCATGGGGGGCAGGGGCTCCCTGGAACTGGTCCTCCTCCTCTACGGCCTGGGGGCAGGGGCCATCACCGACAGCCAGTTCACCGCCGTCGTCCTGGCCACACTGGGGACCGTGGTACTCACACCTCTCCTGTACGATATGGCCCTCAAAAGAATGGAGAGAGGGGAGGGAGCGGAAAGGAAGACCACACGGGAGGATGAAAATTTTTAACTACCACCCGGGGCTTCCACCCCGTGGATAGATAGGATGAACCCGGGAGAAGGAAAGGAAAAGGATATCCAGACCACGGGGGAGGAAGAGACCAACACCTCCCTAGGGACCGGAGAGGAGGGGGATGACGTTATCTTCCGGATAACCGGCATTCTAACGGGAGGGAACCTATGGAATACCGTCCTGACCGCTGCCATCGTGGCCGCGGGGCTGGCCGCCCTGTGGAGCGGTCTCTCCCATGACAAAATGCTGGTCTTCCTGTCCTTCCTACTGATGGGTCTCGCCCTGGTCTATATCCGCTATCCCAACGCATGGGCCAACATCTTCTGGCTGGCCCTCGCATATCTCGGCCTCTTCCTGGGAACGTTCATCATGGCCACATGGGCGGGCGTCTCCGCCTCCGTCACCGCCGCCGGAGCCCTGATGGTCTTTCTCTCCCTCTGGCTATCGTTCGGATTCCTGGTTCACGTCAAGAAACACAGGGACAGCATGGCCGACATACGGTACATCAGCCTCGGGATATGGGGCCTCATGCTAGCCGCCTTCGTGTTGATGTCCATGCTCTCCGGCATAGGAGTGTGGCTCTGGGCCCGGGGCGGGGGGCTCTCCCTCTACCTGTGGTCGGAGGCCCTGATCGTTATCCTGCTTCCCCTGCTCCTCTCCAAGGCGGAGGAGACCCGTTCCGGTTTCCTGTCTCCGGGAGACCTCACATTCTACGAGAGGAAGGAAAAATGTCCCGAGTGCGGCGCGGTGCTCTCCATAGAACACAGGGTATGTCCCAGCTGCGGGAAGGAGACCGTCTTCAAGTGGTGCAACATCTCGGAGGCGTACACCATCATATGTCCCTCCTGCAAGACCGAGGTACTGTGGAGGCAGAGGTGCAGCAGATGCGGCGAGAGGCTGCCGGACGAGAAACGGTGTCCCCACTGCGGGGCATCCGCACCGGTGAGGCTGTGGAAGTTGCGGGAAACGGGATGAAAGGCCTACACTACACCAGTTTTATCCTGCCCAGCACGGGTTCGTAGAGTTCTCCCCTGTCTATCAGTATCTCCACGGCCTCCTCCAGATCTTCCGGGGTGATGCCGGACTCCGCCGCCCTGTCCAGTATGTCCTCCCAGATGGCACCCTGAGGTCCCTCGTCCAGTTCCCTGACTATCTCCAGCACCCGGGAGAGCACCTCCTCTCCGCCGCCGCCCTCCTCCTGGGGGGCGGGGAACATGTGGGATGCGTGGAGGCCGTCGTATTCCGGCAGTAGGGTCTGGAGGGCGGATACCAGCATATCCCTGTACCATCCCAGGTTGGGGCGCCCGTAGTGTTCCTGGGCGAGGAGCACGCCCTCGGCGATGTGTCTCCCCACGCCGTGGGAGGCCAGTCCCTCCACTCCCAGCTCAGGGTCCTCGGAGAGTATCTTCCAGGCGTCCAGCCTCTCCTTGAGGCTCCTGGCGGAGTCCAGTATCCAGTCGTCGTACTGGGGGCCTTCCACCACGTGGACGCCCTCTGCCCGGACCGAGACGTACATCCTGTCCCCGTCTGGGGGGGTGTAGGCCCTGACCTTGCCCGTGACCGCTAGGAACACCGGGGGCTGGAGGGAGGACAGGACCGCCCCCACGTCTCTCTGGTGCTGTCCTGCGAAGATGAAGAAGAACCCCGTGGGGTCGTTCAGCCGTGCGATCCACATCGGCTCCTCCTCGGTCCCCTTGTTCTCCACGCTCACCAGCGTCCCCACCGCATATATCCTGTTGACCTTGGCGCCTGTGGGGGTTACGAGATATGCGGGGGCCCTCTCCTCCCCCGAACGGAGGAGGAGGGTGGAGTCGCCGTATTCCCTGGCGAACACCCGCCATGCTATCTCCCTTTCCATGTCACGCACCTCCCTCTATCTCCTGGAGGAGGGCTCTGGCCTCGCTCTCCACGTCCACGGCCGCCGGCCGGGCGTCCTCTGCTATGAGCATGACACCGAAGTCGTCGCTGGTGGCGTTTCCCCTGACCTCCAGTTTCCTGGCCAGGAGTTTCTCCACGATGTCGTCCCTGACGACCTCGGGGGTCATGGCGTCCCTGGCCTCCTCCTCGTATTCCCTCATGGTCTTGCCCGTCAGCCTCTCCGTCAGTTCCCTGTTGATTATGGTGGTCACCGCTCCGGTACCGTCGTCCAGTATGGCCTTTATCCTGAGGTCGTTGACGCCCTTGACCTTCCCGTGCACCATGCACGTGCCTTTCTGTATCACCCTCCTGCACTCGGGGCACCTGGATATCAGTCCGCTGCCCGGTTTGATGTCTATGACCACCCCCCGGATGGTCACACCCACGGCGCCGCCCATCTCCACCAGTTCTCCGAGACCTATGAGCCGGCCTCCCCTTATCTCCTCAGATGAGGGAAAGGAATCGTCCTCCACCGGGTCGCAGGAGCATTTCTCGTCGAAGGTCAGCCTGGGCACGCCTCTCCAGCTGTTGACGTACGCTCCCGTGATGCGGTAGATGCCGTCCCTCTTCAGCCCGAAATCATGCCAGCTGGTGAACCTCACCAGCCCGGTGTCGTCCCCGGCCAGTCCGGTGAATAGCACCTTCTTCTCTCCGGAGACCTCCACCTCTCTCTTCTCCATGTCAACGATCCGGAGGGTCGTGGAGACGTTCCGCATCCCAGGCCGCAGTTCCGAGGCCTTGGCCTCCACGACCTCCCTAGTGAAGCCCGGGGGAAGGGCGTCAGGCTCTTCCGGGGAGATGACCGTTCTGGCACCCATGTTCACCTGGACCTGGCCCTGCCATTCCTTGGTGTATGCGTTCCTGACCCTTATGACATCACCCTTCTCGTAGGGAAAACTGCCTTCCCAGAGCGTGAAGGGAACCGTGGCCGTGTCGTCTCCGAGGATCCCGTAGACTATCCTCTTGGGTCCGTCCGGCCCGTTTATCTCCTTTGGGTTGGCCGTCACCACCCTGGCGACGAAATTCACGCTGGGGGTGTTGGGCATGAGGGAGTTGAGCTTCGTCCACTCCATACCCCCGAGCAGGCGTTCGTTGCCTCCGTATTTCTTGACGATGCTCCGTTTGGCCACGTAGAGGGGAACCTTGTAGTGTTCCACGTACGTGCGGAGTTCGTTCTCCAGTTCGTCCTTTCCTATGTCTATCACACCTTCGAGCACCCTGGCTATCTCTTCCACATGGGGTGCATATTCGTTTCCGTTTTCCATTCTTTCACCTCGCTGCCCCTGTCTGCTCGCGCCTCGATCCTGGGGCCACAGATCGCTGCGGCCGTTAAACGGCGGAAGTGGTATAACCGGGTGGTCTATTTAAAGGAGAGGGAGAGAGGGAGGAAAATGCGAAAGTGCCGTTTCAGAGAGGGGGGACAACGTGGTTGTGCATTAATAAGGCACAACATTTTTCTATGTGCCCCTCTTGACTCCCTTCGGAGTGAGACAGATGTCCGAACTGGTGAAGGAAGCCACCGATATGAACCTTAACGATCTGGTGATGGAGCACGAAGCCCTGGTCATAGACTGCTGGGCCCCCTGGTGTGCGCCCTGCAGGATGATCGCCCCTGCAGTGGAGAACCTGGCTGGTAAATATAGGGGCAGGATAGCCTTCGCCAAGCTCAACACGGACCGGAACCCCCTCACCCCCAGGGAGTACGGTATAATGGGCATACCTACCCTCCTCATATTCAAGAACGGAGAACTGGTTCACAGGATCGTGGGAGCCCTACCGGAAAACATTTTAGAGAACGAGATATTGAAGGCTCTTGACATGGGCTAGGAGGAGACATACCGGGTCCAGGAAAAACGTCTGTGCCTAGATGGAAGGGAATGGAATGGAAGAATACGACCTGCTGATAATAGGAGCCGGCCCGGCCGGTCTCACGGCTGGCATATACGGGGCCAGGAGCGGACTCAAGACCAAGATACTGGAGGCCATGATGGTGGGCGGCCAGACGGCTCTGTCCCCCATGATAGAGAACTACCCGGGCTTTCCGGAGATAGACGGCCAGGGACTCATGAAGGCCTTCAGGGACCACGCCGAGAGATACGTGGAGATAGAGGAGGGATTCGAGGTTGAGGAGATCCGTCCGACGGAGGGGGGTTTCATTGTGAAGAGCGACGACGAGGAACTGCGCTCTTCGGCTGTCATACTGGCAACCGGGGCAGAGCACAGGAAACTGGGCGTCCCGGGAGAGGAGGAGTTGTCCGGGAAGGGCGTCTCCTACTGTGCAACCTGTGACGGCTTCTTCTTCAAGGGAAAAAGGGTGGTGGTCGTTGGGGGGGGAAACACCGCCGTGACCGAGGCCATATATCTTCTGGATATAGGAGTTGATGTCACCCTTGTGCACAGGAGGGACCAGCTGAGGGCGGACAAGGCCCTTGGCGACAGATATCTCTCCAAGGGCGGGAGCATAGAATGGAACACGGTGGTCTCCCGAATAGAGGGAGAGGGCAAGGTGGAGAGGGTGGTGCTAAAGGATACCGTGACCGGTGAGGAGAGAGAGATGGCCGTGGACGGCGTTTTCATCTCCGTCGGGATAGTTCCCAAGACCGAACTCGCCAGAAGGCTCGGTGTGGAGACCGATGAGACAGGTTACGTGATCGTGGACAAGAAACAGGCGACCAACGTCCAAGGGGTCTATGCTGCAGGGGACATAACCGGCGGGGTGCGGCAGATAGTCACGGGCTGCGGCCAGGGTGCCATAGCTGCTCTCTCCGCCTACGAGTACATAACCCACGAGAAATGGAGCCAGTAACCGGTTATATGGCCGATCATAGAGACCAATCATAGAATAATGTTAAATATCGGAACATATTTACAACCATACATGGCTGGCGACGAAGGGGAGATGGGGATCCCCGTGGTCTGGAGTGAGAGCCTTTTCCAGTTGTTTCCCTACGGGGGGCTCCTGATAGACCCGGTGAACCTCAGGGTCATCTCGGCCAACCGGGGGGTGTGCGATCTTCTGGGCTACACGGAGGAGGAGCTCAAGGAGAAGACGCTGTTCGACCTGGCACCCATACACGCCCTCGAGGAGGGATACGAGGACCTTGTGACCAACCTGCTGGAGGAGGGAAAGGCCGTGGCCGGGGAGGGCCATTACTGGAGAAAGGACGGAAAGAGGGGCAGGGTTCTGGGAACGGCCTCCCTGGTGAACATCAAGGGCAAACCCCTTCTCATGGTGTTCCTGATAGATATCACAGAGAGGTGGGCCAGGGAGCAGGAAGCGGAGAGAAAGAGAGACGAACTTCGCCTCCTCTATACTCTCTCCGGGGAAATGGAAAGAATCCTGGGCCTCGGAAAGGGGGAAGGTGGAGAGGAAGTAAAGGAAAAAGCCGCTGGCAGCGGTGGAGCTTTTTTCTCGTCCATACGGCTCGTGGGTGTCTACGAGATGGGAGCGGACGGCATATCTCCCCTGGGATCCTCCACCGAGGAGGCTCCGCGGTGGCTCACGCCCCACGACATGGAGGAGGACATCCGCAGGCTCAGGAGCGGTGATATACTTTTCCGGGATGGCGATGGTAAGGATGAGAATGGGAAGAGGTGGCTCCTGCTCCCGGTGAGGGGCCCCGCCGGCAAGCCGGACTGGGTGTGCATCCTGGAAGGGCTCCGGAGCGAGTTTGACGGCCTCGGACCCGAGTTCCCCCCTACCGCCAGAAGAATATTCCAGGGTATGATATCATCCTGGGCCCGCGGGGGATGAGCGTCTCAATCACGGGCCGGGGTGACTCCCCGCTGGCCGTGGTATCTTCCCGACCTCCTGCTGTAGGGTTTTTCCGCCCTGCTGGTGAGGGGTAGGAAGACGATTTGGGCGAAGCGTTCTCCGATAGGCAGGTGAAGAGGGAGGGAGGAGGTGTTGAAGGCCGCCAGGGTGAGGTTGCCGTGGAATCCGGCGTCCACCATGCCGAAAGAGGCAAGGACACCTCTTCTGGCCCAGGTGGTCCTCAGCCACAGTTCCCCGATCACGTTGTCTCCCATCTCCAGATATTCAAGGGTGGATACCATGAACCTTCCCATGGGGGGGACCACGGCCTCTCCATCCCCGGCCACCCGCTCCCCGGAGCCTGGCTCCCCCACCAGGACCTCGGCTATGGTCAGGTCGTATCCGTTGGGCGTGAGGTTCCTCTCGGAGAAGGGTGTGATGGAGACGAACTCCCCTGACCTTATATCCCTGTCGGACAGCATGGGGCCCCCACCGCCGGAGCGGAGAAAAGGCTTTCGCATGGGAAAAGGGATTTAACTTCCGCCCTCATGCCGGGGCTGGATGATAGGCGAAAATGAGGATGTCGAGGACGGGATCGAAGAGAGGATAAAGGACATATTGGAGGGTGAGGGGACGGCTGAAGAGAGACTCCTATGGGTGTGCAGGTTGCTGAGGGAAAGCATCCCCCGGTACGACTGGGTGGGATTCTACGTCTCCGACCCGGAGGAAGACGGGATGCTGGTTCTGGGTCCCTTCGCTGGAGAGCCTACGGAACATGTAAAAATACCTTTTGGTCGTGGGATATGCGGGCAGGCCGCCGCCACCGGCAGGGTGTTCCTGGTGCGGGATGTGTCCCTGGAGGACAACTATCTGTCGTGCAGTCCTGAGGTCCGGTCGGAGATCGTGGTCCCCATATTCACCGGGAGCCGGACGGGCATAGAGGAGGGAGGGCGTCTCCTGGGGGAACTGGATATAGACTCCCATACCCGGGACGCTTTCAGTCCCTACGACCGTCAACTCCTGGAGCGGGTATGTGCTCTGGCCTCCGAGACCGTGGAAGATTACATACAGGAGAGATGGGACCGGACGTGAGGCGGGCCCGGAGGGTCAGGGGGCTGAGGAGACCGGTATGTAGCGGATGAAGAGCACCGCACCGCTGACCTCTTCCGACCCGAACCCGCCTCCACCCTCCATTCCACTATCCATTCCACCCTCCACCACGGAGACGAGGATGTCAGGCGGCATTTTCCAGGATCCCTCCACATGGGCCAGGGGCAGATAGCGGAAGACCGGGGCGTATGCCTCGACACCCGCCTCAAGGGCCCGGACGAAGGTGGAGGCGAAAGCCGGGTCCGTGGAGGCATTGGGGGCGAATCTCACCGCTTCCGGGCGAAACACCAGGAACACCACCGCAGCCCTTTTTCCGCCCTCAACCGCCTGGACAAGGGCCTCGAGATGTCTCTTCCCCCTGGAGGTCGGGGCATCGGGGAACAGCGCCACATCCCCTCTGGCCAGGGTACATCCCTTGGTCTCGACTAATATATCCCGGCCGGCAGCTGGGGAGACGAGGAAGTCCAGTCTGCTGTGTCCCACCGTCACCTCCGCCCTGATATCCACAGCCGGTCCGAAGGGCGATATGGAGGGTGTGGAGAACAGCCTCTCCGCCATCCGTCTGTGATAGGAGGAGTTCACCACCACCCACGAGCCCTCCTCTTCCCCCTTGACCCACCCGGCCACCAAGTCCCACGAGGTCCTCCTGTCCCCTCCCATCTCGGGAGCCCGGTCTCCGGCGTGCCTGAGGAGGACCGTGTTGCCCGAATAGAGGATCTCCTCCAGCCGACCGGGATCGTGGACATGGACCCTCTCGCTTTCCGCTCTCCCGGGGACATCCACCACGGCGGTGAACCTGTTGGGCCTGGAAACCACCCTCCCCATTGTATCCCAGGACAGGGAGGCCACCCGAACGCCTTCCTCGGCCAGTGGTCCTCCGGCGAGGCCGGACAGCTGCTCTCCGCTCATGGTCTAAAGGAAATGGCTATGGGCCATAAATGTAGGGGCTGAAATGTGAAGATACAGACCCCCGATCCGGACGGTATAGGAGAGAAGGGCGGCGGAGGGGACGGAACATATAAGCGGTAAGCGTATTATACCGTCCATACTCTCACGGGAGTTACACAAGGAGGAAAATAGAATGGCGGATATGGCGAAGTACAGATGCACGGCCTGCGGATACGTCTATGACCCTGAGGTGGGCGACCCGGATGGAGGGATCGCTCCGGGAACGGCCTTCGAGGACATACCGGACGACTGGGTGTGTCCCGTCTGCGGGGTGGGGAAGGATATGTTCGAAAAGATATGAGCCGGAGGGGAGATGAGCAACATGCACGAAATAAAACCTGGTATATATTGGGTAGGGGCGGAGGACTGGGACAGACGGCTCTTCGACAGCCTCATACCGCTGCCGGAGGGGACCAGCTACAACGCATACCTCGTCGTGGGCAGCGAGAAGACCGCCCTCCTGGACACCGTGGACCCCCCGAAAAGGGAGGTGCTGATTAGACATCTGGACCGTCTGGAGGAAAAAGGGATCGAAGGGATAGACTACATCGTCTCCCACCACACCGAACAGGACCACTCCGGAGCCATACCGGACGTGCTGGAGAGATACCCCGGTGCGAAGGTGGTGGCCAGCCCAAAGGCCGGGAAGATGCTCGTGGAACATCTCCGCATACCGGAGAGCGTCATCACCACCGTGGACGACGGCGACACCATCTCCCTCGGAGACCGGACGCTGGAGTTCATCATGGCCCCCTGGGTCCACTGGCCCGAGACCATGTTCACCTACATCCCCGAGGACAGGATGCTGTTCACCTGCGACTTCCTCGGATCGCATCTGGCCACCGGAGACCTCTACGACGCCGACCCCAGGGCACACTACCTGGGAGCCAAACGCTACTACGCAGAGATAATGATGCCCTTCGCCCACGTCATCCCAGGATACCTGGAGAGGATAAGGAAAATGGATGTGGACATCATCGCGCCCAGCCACGGCCTCATCCACAGGGACCCGGACATGATACTGTCAGCATACGAGGAATGGACATCCGACAAAGTGGCCAACATGGTGCTCATCCCCTATGTCTCCATGCACGGCAGCACCCGGAGGCTGGTGGAACATCTGGCGGAGGCCCTCATGGAGAGGGACATCCCCTTCAAGGTACACGACCTCACCACCATAGACCTGGGAGAATACGCCATGGACCTGGTGGACGCCGCCACCGTGATTCTTGGAACACCAACCGTCCTCGGCGGGCCGCACCCCCTGGCGGTATACGCCGCATACCTCACGGGCGCCCTCAGACCCAAGACAAGATATCTGGGACTCATCGGCTCCTACGGGTGGGGGGGAAGGATGCCCGAGGCCATAACGGACCTGCTGAAGGGCCTCAAGGCCGAGATGCTGGAACCCGTCATAGTCAAGGGCCACCCCACACAGGATGATCTGGCAAGGATAGAGAGGCTGGCTGACGAGATAGCCGGGAGGCACAGATCCCTGGAATAGGCGGCAAGCGGGGAAAAATGCCCTTTACGATGTTTACTTTGGTCCTATCCGTACCTCTCCATGCAGGCGGAGGCGTCCATCCTCTCTATGCCCTCCACACCGTCGAAATCCCTGTCCTCGCTCAATATGACGGACAGCCCCACCTCTCTCATGGAGGAGACGTGCAGGCTGTCCCTGGGGTCCAGCCCGGTCTCCTCGTATATCTCCATCATGCGTATCATCACCTGTTCGTCCACGTCTATCCATCTTATGGGAAGGGAGGCCATGGCCCTCGTGATCCTTATGGCGTTCTCCTTGCCCACCAGCCTCTTCAACACCCACAGGACCTCGTCCAGCACGAGAAACGAGGACGCGCAGGATATCTTCTGCCCGTTTATCAGTTCAACGATGCCCCGGCACCTCTCTCCCAGAACCCCGTTGTCCGCCGCGGCGAATACGAAGATGTTGGAGTCCACGTACAGGCTCAATCCCCCCCGTATCTCTCCTCCAGGATGTGTTTTATCTCCGCCATCTCCACCCTGCGGCCGCTGGTCCTGGCAACCTCGGAGAACACCCGCACCACATCCCGCTTCTTGGAGAGGATTATCCTCCCGCCCTCAACGTCCACCACCATCTCGTCACCCACATTGACCCCGAGCATATCCCGGATAGCCTTGGGGATCACCACCTGACCCTTGGCCAGCACCTTCTTCGTGATCATTCCAACCGCCAGGTAACCCCATGGTTAAACCATATAGTTAAACTTTTTGGTGTGGTCGCCGGATGCGTAGTACCTGAAGGGTGTTGTCGGATACGAACCTCACCACCCGTCCACCTCGTAGTCCTCCCATCGTCTGATGCCCAGGGCTATCTCGGCTTCCTGGGGGGTGATTACGGGCATGGGGTAGTTGTCCGTGTCGTCCAGGGCTATGCGGGGGCAGGCTGTGGAGACTATCACGTCCCCGGGCAGCCCTATGAACCTGTCCGGGGTGAGGGTGTCGCCTATGAGGAGGTGGGTCTTTCTGTCCCTTCTTCTGGCCTCTTCCGCTATCCTCTTGGCGGTCTCCTTTCTCATCTGTCCGGGTTTGGTGGATACCGCTATGAGCCAGGTGCGGCCTTCTGCGGCCCGTGATATGAGGGCGTGGCGTTTTCTCAGGAATCTCTCGGCTTCCACCTCCGTCATTTCTCCCGACAGGGGGTCCAGGGCGTATGTGGGCAGCCCGGTGGATACCGCCGCTCCCAGGGGGTGGAACCTTCCGGTACCGACGTAGAGGACGGCGTCCGATCTGTCCCTGTATCTTTTGAGATGGCTGAAGGTGCATCCGAGTATCTGGCCGGGAAGAGGTGTGCGTACGCCCGGCACGGGCAGCACCACCTCTTTCCCCTTCCGTCTCATCTCCAGGGCCAGGGAGTCCAGCAGGAAGGCGTATTGTACCGTGGCCACCAGGAGTATGCGGGCGGGCAGCCTTTCCATTGCAGTGTCCGCTCCCTCGACCCTGTCTATGTCGGCCGTCACCGGGTAGAAGATGGTGTCCTGGCTGAATCTCACCCCGGGTATCATGGTGTGGCCCAGGTGGAGGATGCCGTCGTATCCGGGCGGCGGCGGCCGGAGGTCGCATGCCCCGTAGGTGATGTCCAGCGAGCAGTCGGCCTGTATTCCCTTCTCCCTGAGGAGGGCGCAGAGCATGAGGGCCCCCCGCCTGAGGCCCTCCGGCGGCTGCACGAGGATGCGCTTCCATCCCCTCTCCCCTATCATCCTGGCTATCTCTTCCGTGGATATCCTGAATCCGGGGAAGGGCTGCGGGGTCCCTCCTCCCTCTTCTCCCGGGTGGTTTTCTTGCGGCCCGGTCCCCTTGTGGGGGCGTCCGGGTGGACGGCGTTCTTTGTCCGGGTGTTCTCTCCGGGCCGTTTCCTTCATGGGTGTGGGATGGGAGATAAAATATTTAATCACTCCCCCTTTCTTGCGGCCAAGGTGAATGTATGAGAGTGCTTGTGACGGGCGGGGCAGGATTCATAGGCAGCAACCTCGTGGAGAGGTTCCTGGCGGAGGGAGAGGAGGTTGTGGTGTTGGACAATCTCAGCACGGGGCGGCTGGAGTTCCTGGAGCCCTTCACCGACGCCGAGGGTTTCGAGTTCGTCCGGGGGGACCTTCTCAGACCGGAGGACGTGGCGAGGGCGGTTTCCGGCGTGGACATGGTGTATCATCTGGCGGCCAACGCCGACGTGCGGGGCGGCAGCACGAACACCCGGCTGGACCTTGAGCAGGGGGTGGTGGCCACCCACAATCTCCTGGAGGCCATGCGGGAGGAGGGTGTCGGGAGGCTGGCCTTCTCCTCTTCCTCCGTGGTCTACGGCGAGGCAAGTGTCATGCCCACCCCGGAGGACTACGGGCCGCTGGTTCCCATCAGCCTGTACGGGGCCTCCAAGCTGGCCGCCGAGGGTTTCATAACGGCCTACGCCCACACCTTCGACATCCAGGCGTGGATATTCCGCTTCGCCAACATCATAGGGAAACACGGGACCCACGGCGTCATATACGATTTCATAAACAAGCTGAGGGAGAACCCTAAGGTGCTGGAGATACTGGGCGACGGCAGGCAGAGCAAGTCCTATCTCCTGGTGGAGGACTGCGTGGATGCCATGCTCTTCGCCGTGGACCGCTCCCGGGAGAGGGTGAACATATTCAACCTGGGCAACAGGGGGAGCACAACGGTGGCGGAGATAGGAGATATAGTGAAGGAGGCCATGGGTCTGCCGGGGGCCAGGAGCGTGTACACGGGCACGGAGAGAGGGTGGGCCGGGGACGTACGCCAGATGGAGCTCTCAATAGAAAGAATAACTGGTCTGGGCTGGAGGCCCTCGTGCGATTCCACGGGAGCCGTGAGAAGGGCGGCCAGAACGCTGGTGGAGGAGGTGCTGGGCCCCGGGGCTGCGGGGATGACGGGCGGCGGAGGTGATGAGACATGATGATGGTCATATCCAGGACCCCGCTTCGTGTGAGTTTCGCCGGGGGCGGCACCGACCTGGCATCCTATTACAGGAAGCACGGGGGGGCGGTGACCAGCACTGCCATACGGAAGCACATCTATGTGGTGGTGAACAAGCGTTTCGATGAGAGCATCCGTCTGAGCTATTCCAGAACGGAGATAGTGGACAGCGTTGACGAGTTGAAGCACGAGCTTGTGAGGGAGGCCATGAAGAAGACCGGTGTGACCCGTGGGGTGGAGATAACCACCATAGCCGACGTGCCCAGCAGGGGGACCGGGCTGGGCTCCTCGAGCAGTCTGACCGTTGGCCTCCTCAACGCCCTCTACACCTTCGCCGGACGGCCGCCGTCAAGGGAGAGGCTGGCCCGGGAGGCTTGCGAGATAGAGATAGAGATACTGGGCCAGCCCATAGGCAAGCAGGATCAGTACATAGCGGCCTACGGCGGCCTGCAGTACATCCGGTTCAACCCGGACGAGAGCGTATATGTGGACCCCGTGGTGTGCAAGAAGGAGACCAAGGAGGCCCTGGAGAGGAACCTGCTGATGTTCTACACCGGGATAACAAGGAGCGCCAACACCATCCTCTCCGAGCAGAAGAGGAACACGGAGAAGAGGGAGGAGCAGCTTCACAGGCTCAAGGAACTGGCCAAGAAGGCCAGGAACGAGCTGGGAGATAACAACCCCCGGGCCATAGGGGAGATACTCCACGAGGGATGGGAGATTAAGAGACATCTGGCCTCGGGCATCACAAACCCCGAGATAGACCGGATGTACGAGAAGGCCAGGGAGGCCGGCGCCGTGGGGGGAAAGATAC
>JAGHBH010000034.1 GCA_021161085.1 Thermoplasmata archaeon
CCTTAACAAATTAGTTGGAATTAACCCTCGTTTCAAACACTCTTCTGGTTGATCACACCATAGGGGGTATCTCACCAATTCATTTTGAAATATTTTGAAATATCTAGTCTTTACGTATATAGATATATCTGGTTCATCGTCATTACGATTAGAGTGCTCATCGAACTCTTTAACTCTCACATAATATGTTTCAGTATTATAATTGTTGTGAAACACTCTCCATAATGCGGTTAGACGTTGCTGTCCGTCAAGAAGATGTTCAGTGACTTTTTCAGTAGTATTGTCAGGAGCGGTTGGTAGAGGTCGAGAAATGAATTTTTCTTCGACCCCCACTTCAAGTATAAGTGTAATTCCTAATGGCAGATTACGAATGACGGTTTCAACTAGACTAGAGATTCGATGTTTGTCCCAGGCCTCATATCTTTGGAACCGTGGAAGCTTAATCTCTCCTCTCTTTATTTTATTGTACCAATCTGCAATTTTCCTATTTCTAGCTTCCATCCAACTCACCCAATTGATCTCTCGTAGCCACGGACAATCTTTCAGAGTTTATTTTCTTTTTGGAGCGTCTTGTATAGATAACCTAGAGGTTAGGAAGAGAGGCCTGGATGTTTGTGGGACAATGCCGATACTGTGCGATATCTGTTTGATAGTAGAAAAACGCGTTTTTTTCGTAGTGGGGAATCAACTCGGCGAGAAATGAATAAGAAAAAATGACTTGAAGATTGTGCTTCTTATGAGGTCGTATAACCTTCTACTATCTTCCTCCCTGCCTTTCCCCTTAATGGCCCCCTGGCCTCCCCTCTCGGGCGGGGGAAACTTTTATATTAAAGGGGTGTTTAGGGTCTCCCCCTCAGCCTAAAGGGAGGAATACCTTGGCTCAGACAGAGGAAGCATCCGATTTCAAGTATATAGTCCGCATAGCGAACACAGATCTGGATGGTGAGAGACCCCTGGGTCTGGCCCTGACCAGTATCAAGGGGATAGGGCGCAGGACGGCTCTCTCCATAATCCGTGCCACTGGTCTGGATCCTCGTATGAGGATAGGGGATATAAGCGAGGAGCAGGAGGAGCTGTTGAAGAAGGAGATAGGCGCTCTCTCGGGGTCTCTCCCTGTGTGGTTCCTGAACCGGAGGAGGGATTATGACACGGGGGAGGACATCCATCTGGTGGGCACGGATCTGGATACGGTGAGGAAGGACGATATCAACAGGATGAAGAAGATACGGTGTTATCGGGGGATAAGGCACGAGACCGGGCAGAAGGTCAGGGGACAGAGGACCCGCTCCAACGGGCGTACGGGTCTCACCCTGGGTGTGAGCAGGAAGAGGAAGTAGAGGGATTAACATGGGCGATCCCAAGTTCAGCAGGCGGAAGTATTACACTCCTTCCCACCCATGGGAGAAGACCAGGATAGAGAAGGAGAAGGAGCTCATAAAGAAGTACGGGCTGAAGAACAAGAGGGAGGTCTGGAAGGCCCAGTCCATACTCAGGAACTATCGTATGCAGGCCAGGGAGCTCATGGCCCGCACCCGGTTCGGCGACCCCCAGGCGTTCAAGGAGGAGGAGCTGCTGAAGAAGAAGCTGGTCCGTCTTGGGCTTATAGAGACGGACTCCACCCTCGACGACATTCTGGCCCTCAACATAGAGGACATATTGGGCCGCCGCCTGCAGACCATCACCTATCTGAAGGGGCTTGCCTCCACGCCCAAGCAGGCCAGGCAGTTCGTTTCCCACGGCCACATAAGGATAGGGGACAGGGTGGTGAACGTCCCCGGCAGGCTGCTCACCAAGAAGGAGGAGGAAGAGGTTGCGTACAGCGAATACTCGCCCCTGGCCAACGAACTCCATCCCATGAGGCCAAAGGAGGAGGGAGCCCCCGTCCCGCCCCCGGGTGAGACCGAGGAGGAGCGGGAGGCCAGGAAGGAGAGGGAGAAGATAAAGCTCAGCAAGAAGGCGAAGAAGGTGGTGGAGAAGGTGGTCAAGGCCTCCGTGGAGGACGCCGTGGAGGAGGACATCCCCGTTGATGTTGTGGAGGAGGTCATAGGCGGGGAGAAGGGGTCCGAGGCTCCCCCGGAAGAGGCCCCGGAGGCCGCCGAGGGAGAGGAGGCCAAGCCCTCTGAAGATGCGGAGGCCGGGGAGACGCCCGAGACGCCCGCCCCGCCGGCGGAAAAGACCGACCAGCCGGATAAAGAGGGAGGTGAGTGAACATGGGCAAGACGGGAATAGTGCACATATACGCCTCCTACAACAACATACTCATCCTGGTGACGGACATAACCGGGGCTGAGACCATAGCCAAGGCCACCGGCGGGATGGTGGTCAAGGCGGACAAGGACGAGAGCTCTCCCTATGCGGCCATGAGGGCTGCGGAGAGGGTGGCGGAGATAGCCAAGGAGAAGGGTTTTGACACCCTGCACGTCAAGATAAGGGCTCCCGGCGGAAACAAGTCCAAATCCCCCGGCCCGGGGGCGCAGGCGGCGCTTCGTGCCCTCACCCGTTCCGGCATCAGGCTCGGCCGTATAGAGGATGTTACCCCTATCCCCCATGATGGGACCAAGCCGAAGGGCGGAAAGAGAGGAAGGAGAGTGTGAGATGAACGTGGAGATACGTGAGCTCACCGAGAAATCCGCCAGGCTGGTCATCTCCGGCGTGACCCCTCCGCTGGTGAACGCCATACGGCGGACGCTGCTGTCGGACGTGCCCAAGATGGCCATAGAGGATGTGGAATTCCACATGGGGTCCATCATGGACGAGGAGGGGAACGAGTACGAGTCCGCCGCCCCGCTGTTCGACGAGATCATAGCCCACAGGCTGGGGCTCATTCCCATCCCCACGGATCTCGAGAGGTTCCTTCCCAGGGACAAGTGTACCTGCGGCGGGGAGGGGTGTCCCAACTGCACCATCATATACAGCCTCAACAAGAGGGGCCCGTGCACGGTGTACAGCGGCGACCTCGAGCCGGTGGGCGATAAGACCCTGGCGGTCAAGGACGACCTCATTCCGATAGTGAAGCTCAACAAGGATCAGGCGCTTCTGATATATGCCATAGCCGAGCTGGGCACCGGCCGGCGGCATGCCAAGTGGCAGGTGTGCAGCGCCGTGGGATACAAGTACTATCCCCGGGTCACCGTGGACGCCGACAAATGCACCCTCTGCGGCGACTGTGTGAGCCTGTGTCCGCCAAAGATACTGGAGGTCAAGGGAAAGAGCCTCAAGGTGACCGAACCGGAGGCGTGCACCCTCTGCAACAGCTGTGTGGAGGTGTGCCCCAAGGACGCTATAAAGGTGGAGGGGGATGACAGCAGGTTCATCCTCAAGTTCGAGACCGACGGCTCGCTGAGTGCCGCCGAGGCGTTCAGAAAGGCCCTGGAGATCCTGGAAGAATCCTATGAGGATTTCCGCACGTCCCTGGCTGACATAGAGAGCTGAGCGCATAGTGGAAGGAGTGGAAGGCCGTGTCCTCACCCCGTGCGGGGGTAGCCAAGCCAGGTCAACGGCGCCAGATTGAGGGTCTGGTCTCATAGGAGTCCTCGAGTTCAAATCTCGACCCCCGCACCACCATCATTTTTTAGATAACTGGAGGGGTGGGGTCAGGATTCGCCCTCGGGCAGTGTTCTGGTCTCGTCCCGGAGGAAGGAGAGAACACGGACGCTGTGGGCCTCGGGGTGTATGGGTGCGAGTATCCGGATGTCCGTCAGCGCCGCCGTCTCCGAGAGGGTTCCCAGGAATTCCATGAAGTTCCTGTCAGGCACCCGGGTGGATATGTGGTCCAGGCAGTCTATGAGCACCAGGCCACCGGGGTTATCGTCGCCGAAACTCTTCACCAGGAAGAGCATCTTGTGGATGTCCGTTGGGGCTACCGTGTTCTCCTGCAGGGAGCTGCTCACCCAGATGGTCTCGTCCTCCGGAATTCCTCTGGTCTCTTTCAGTATGTTCGGTTTCGTGCGGGTGATGCACAGGCCGGGGACACCCCCCTCCCTCGCTCTCATGTATATCTCGTAGGCCTTGTCCAGCCCCCTCTCCAGCCTGTAGACCTGTCCTCTGGGGGGCAGCCGGACGGGCTTTCTCCCCCGGTGCTGTCTGAGGTAGGAGGCTAGAAAGACGCCCAGGGAGGGCACGAGCAGCAGGATGAGAAGCCAGGCTCCAAGGGGCATCCCCCACAGGGGTTCCCTGTACCAGGGGGTCCAGGGGGGAGAATTCTCCATGTTTCCTACGTCCACCGTGAGGTCGTAGACCATCAGCACCCTGTCGTTCTCCAGGTCGGCCACGTAGAGGGTCCCCTCGCTATCCAGGGCCAGGTCCCAGGGGCTGTCGAAATGCGCGTTGTCATCCCCCGAGACACCGGTGACCCCTATGATGTAGAGAGGGCTGTAGCCCGGAGAGCTCCCGGCCCCCTCCCCTTCACCCATGGAATATACCACTATCCTCTGGTTGCCCTGGTCTGCGATGTAGAGCCTGTCCCCGGAGACCTTCACGTCGGAAGGATTCTTCAGATGATGGAGATCCCCCCCGGGTTCGCCTGTGACACCTATCACATGATCAGCCACCCCGTCATTTAGGTCGTCGTAGACCAGCACCCGGTGATTACCATAGTCGGCCACGTACACCCTCCCCTCGTCGTCCACGGCCACTCCCTGGGGGAAGTTCATGTGCTCCATATCGCTTCCGGCGGAACCCTCGGTTCCAAGGGTCTGAACCATGTTTCCCTGGGTGTCGGTGACCTTCACGATGTGTTCGGCAGAGGGCGACGAGTAGAGAAAGCCGTTGTGGTATTCGACCTTGTAACAGTCTATGTTCAGCTGTCTCAGGAATACGCCTCTCTCCGAGAACACCTGGATTCTAGCGTTCCCGGTGTCTGCCACGAATATCTCACCGTCTCCAACAGTGGCATCACGGGGTACGAAGAAATGGTTCTGGTCTCCTCCGGATATTCTCTCGGATGAGGGGCCTATGGTGTGTATCTTCTCTCCCAGGGGTGTGTAGACCTGGACCCGGTGGTTGTTGCTGTCCACCACATACAGCCTCCGTCCCCCGCCCGCATCCTCCTGGATGGCCACACCGGAGGGTTTGTAAAAGTGTCTGTCGTCGAATGGCGGCCCGTATGTGGACCCCAGGGAGAAGAGGTAGGTGCCGTTGGGGGAGTACACCTGTATCCGGTTGTTGTTGGAATCCGCCACCCAGATATTTCCCACAGCATCCATATCCACCTTTCTGGGGCGGAAGAAATGGTACTCGTCCGAACCAGTGCTGCCGTTCGAGCCTATGGTGAAAAGATAACCCCCCTCATCATCCAGCACCTGTATCCTGTTGTTGTAGGTGTCCGCTATCACCATCCTCCCGCCCCTGAGGTCGAAACCGCAGGGCCATCGCACCTCGTCAGGGTCGAATCCCCCGACACCGGAAAGCAGGGTCTCGACATGGGACAGATTCCCCGGAGAGAACACCTGCACCCTGAAGTTGTCCGTGTCCAGTACATATATCCTCCCGTCGGGGGCCACCTCCACGTCATAGGGATGTCTGAACTCTCCCGGCCCTTCCCCCTGGAGTCCGGTTCCCACCACGCCGATGTAGGTGAGATTCGCATCGTAGGCCAGCACCCGGTCGTTGTAGGTGTCGGCGATGTAAAGACGCCACTCCCTCCCACTCTCCGGATCGCCGACGTCTATCCCAAGGCCGCAAGGCTGGTTGAAGCCCCCCGGCCCGTCATCTCCCACGCCGTCCACGGTGGACAGATAGTGGCCTTCCATGTCAAACACCTGGACCCTGTTGTTGTACCTGTCCGCCACGAATATCCTCTCACCGTCGGAGACCACGTCG
The DNA here is from genome assembly GCA_021161085.1 of Thermoplasmata archaeon. GTDB lineage: Archaea > Thermoplasmatota > Thermoplasmata > JAGHBH01 > JAGHBH01 > JAGHBH01. The sequence continues at coordinate 5,821 of JAGHBH010000034.1, forward strand.
TTCGGGTTGGACAGGTGCTCCTCCCCGCATCCCTCCTCACCGGCCACCCCCATGGAAAAGGCCACCACAGGCTCTCCCGCCCCACCGGAACCGCCCCCGGAGCCATCCCCGGAATGGTTCAGAAG
>JAGHBH010000024.1 GCA_021161085.1 Thermoplasmata archaeon
CACAACACCCATGTCCCTGAGGGAGGAGATGAGATCCAGCACCTCCCTATCATTTTCTCCCAGGCCTATGATGAGGTGGTTGGTCACCCTCCCCCTGCCGTATATCCCCACCCCTATCTCCATGGCCCCTATGAGGTCGTCCCAGGACCAGCGGCCTCCCACCTCCTTTCCCCTGACACGGTCGAATATCGTTCTGTTGGCCGCATCCAGGGAGATGCCGAGGCGGTCAACGCCGCCGTCCCTGAGCCTTTCCATGACCTCCCCGGAGAGGGGGGTGACGGATACGGATATGGGAAGCCCCCAGGTGTCCCTCAGCAGCCCCACGAGAGAAAGAAGATCGTCCTCCATGCCCGGATAGTCCAGGGTCTGGATGCACACCCTCTTCATCCCTTCCCCGGGGTCGGCGGATACCAAATCCCCCAGCGAAACGGGGGGCCAGAATAGCCTAGAGAGCCGATGCTCCCCTCCTCCGGCCTTGCGGAGGGTTCGGGATTGGGCGCAGTAGAGACATCCCCCCCTGCAGGAGCGGCCCAACATAAGATACAGGGTGGTGGGATATGCGGGGAGACGGCCCTCCTTGAGGCCGAGGGCGATCATGCTTCCTATGGAGGCCCGGAGATACATCATCGCCGCCCACAGTCCGGGGGGGTTTAAGGGTAACGGCCCACTTTTGCATTTTTGCATCCCTCCACACCCAAAGGTTACCACTCCCCCCGCCCCTCCTGTTATCATGGGTCTGCTCCGCAAGATAAAGATCCTCGGCGAGGGAGGAAAATATGACATATGCGCCAGCACCTCCACGGGTCGGCCGGTGAAAAGGAAGAATGCCACATGGGGAAGGACCACCATCCCCGGGGTATGCCAGAGCTTCACCCCCGACGGCCGCTGCGTCAGCCTGTTCAAGGTCCTCCAGACCAACGTCTGCGGCATGGACTGCAAGTACTGTGCCAACCCCACGGCCAGATCCAGGGAATCCTTCTCCCCCGAGGAACTGGCCAGGGTGTTCAAGGGCCTCTACATGCGCAACTACGTGGAGGGCCTCTTCCTCAGCAGCGGCATACCCAGGGACCCGGAGGCCGCCATGGAGACCATGCTGCGGACCGTGGAACTGCTCAGGGAAAAAGAGAGGTTCGGCGGATACATCCATCTCAAGATACTCCCGGGGGCAACGAGGGACCAGGTGGAACGGGCGGCATCGCTGGCCGACAGGATAAGCATAAACCTGGAAGCGCCGGACGGCCTCCACCTCTCGGAGATTGCGTCCCAGAAGGACATGGGCATAGACATACTCCGCCGCCAGGGATGGATAAGGGACTGCCTCCGCCAGAGGGGGAAGATACCGGCAGGACACACCACCCAGTTCGTGGTGGGAGCCAGCATGGAGACGGATAGAGAACTGCTGCATAGGGTGTGGAGAGAGTACAGGCAATACAGGCTGAAGAGGGCGTATTTCTCCGCCTTCCAGCCCATACCCGGCACCCCCCTGGAGACCCTGCGGGCGCAGCCGCTGTGGAGGGAACACAGGCTCTACCAGATGGACTGGCTCATGAGGAGATACGGATACCCCCGCCACCTCCTGATGGAGGCCATGGACGACAACGGCATGCTGCCTGACAGGGACCCGAAGATGACCATAGCCTACAGAACTCTGGACGGACCGGTGGATCCGAACACGGCCTCCTACGACCTTCTCGTAAAGGTCCCGGGGATAGGCCCGCGGACGGCATCCAGGATAGTGTCATACAGGGAGAACGGCGGCAGGATAACCTCCCTGAGGCAGCTGGAACATATGGGATGCGTGGTCAGGAGGGCCAGACCGTTCCTCGTCAGCACGGGGGGAGGCCGTCCCGGGCGCCAGGAGACCATGGACCGCTGGCTGGAAACCACGGTGGGAGGTGCGGCATGACACCCGGGAAATGTGGGGTGGACAGGGAATGGCTGCTCGCCATGCTCCCCCGCCATGCGAGAGCGGACCGGCTGCTGGTTCTCAGGGTGGAGCGGATGGACCCGAGGGACCTGTGCCATCTGTCCGCGCCGCTGGCGAGAAAGGCCTACAACATGGCCAGGGCCGTGGCGGGGGACGCGCACAGGAGCATGGCATTCCTCCGGCTCGGGATATACAGAGACACCCTTCTATGGGGGTACATAAAGCCCGTCCACAGGGTGGAGGACATGGTGGTCCGCTCCCTGCGGAAGAGATACCCAAAGCATGCCACGGCGGTGTGCTCCCCCAGAGGGGTGTTCCATGCGGTTCCGGGCGGCGATGTCCACAGGGAGAACCTTGTCGTACAGCCCCCATCCAAAGGGCGTCCTGGAGCGGAGAGACCCTCCGGCCCGCTGGCGGTCCTGTTCGATAGGATATGCGAGACAGCGGAACTTCTCGGGGAAAATGAGGAGACCGCTGTCCGGGATGACAGCGGAGAGGAGGGGATATGGGGTGAGATATGGAGTGAATACTACCAGACCCAATATATTGAGGACAGGAGAAATCCGAGGCTCTTCCACAGGGCAATGCCAAAACGCTACCTGTCCTCGTTTCCCGGTCTGGAGGCGGAGAACGTTCCACCTGGGAACAGCACCCTGGACGACTTCGGATGAACCTCCGGGGATCGGGGTGGCTACCTCATGGCGGCCGCCAGGGCCTCCCTCACCTTCCCGACGTGGTCGCCGGGGCATGATACTATAGCCGCCCAGAGCCCCTGGGTCCCACGGCGTACGGCCTCGGATATGGAGGAATAATCGGATATGGGGTGCAGTGTCTCGCCGTCGCTCACCTTTATCCCGCTCCAGTTTATCCGGGGTTCGGAGGCCAGAAGGTCCGGGAGGGGTATGTCCACTATGACCCCGCCGGGGTCCAGGCCGGTCTTTCTGGCCAGTTCGTCCTCCATCTCCCTCCTGGCCCTCGGGTTGGCCAGATCGTGGAAGAACTCTCTCTCCTCCTCCGTCATCTCCGCCGCCCGTTTCGTATAGACCGGCTTGTACAGACGCCTGTACTTTATGCGCTCGGCCACCTCGCTCTGGAAGTCTCCCTGGCGGCGGAGCCAGAACAGGAACTCCCAGTCCACCATGCCGGATATCTCCGATACATCGGCGGTGCATCTCTCCAGGGCCCTGGAGAGCATCTCCTGGGCTATCCTCCCGGTCTTGTGAAAATAGACGGAGACATACATTAGACTCCGGGCAACCAGCATGCCCTCCACGGCGGGAACGCCCTTGACGTTCACCACCAGATCGCCCCGGAACACCTCCAGGGTGTTCAGCAGCCGGGCCAGGTCTATGGCCCCGTGGGCCACGCCGGTGTAGTGGGAGTCCCTCATGAGATAATCTATCTGGTCCACATCCACAACCCCGTGTATCATCTGGTGCAGATACCTCTCCTCACCGGAGAAGTGGTCCATGCCGGGCTGGTACCACAGTTTCAGCGTGTTCTCCGGGCTGCTGTCCCCGGTCACCAGGTCCGCCACCTCTCCGGGAGATATGCCCGCCCTCTCCAGTATGTCGGGTATTCTCCCCCACCCCTCTTCCCTACCCCAGCCGGGGACCTCCTCTCCCCGGATGAGCCTCTTGGTTATCTCCATGTGGTCCATTCCCTGTCTCTCACGGATGGCTCCCTCCAAGACGTGTGAGAAGGCTGAATGGCCGATGTCGTGGAGGAGGGCGGCGGCCTCCACCCTCATCCTCTCCTCCTCTTCCAAGCCCAGGATTTTTGCCATCCGATGGGCCACGACCGAGGCTCCCAGACTGTGTTCGAACCTGGTGTGGTTGGCCCCCGGGAACACCAGGTATGTGGTTCCGAGCTGTTTTATGTTGGACAGCCTGGTTATCTCCGGGGTGGACAGCAGGTCCAGTATCACCCCCTCGACCCTCACGGAGCCGTGAACCGTGTCGTGTATTATCTTGTAGCGTCCGTCGACGGTCATGGGAGGGAAAAGCACGGGGGAGAATAAAAACCCCTAACCCCAATGCTTATATATACGGGGCCGGTATGAGGGCTTCCGTTTCATCGGACGAGAGGTATCACCATGGCGCTCTGGCAGGGAAGGTCCAGGAGAAAGCCCACGGGCGGACGGATAAAGTACGCCAGGAAGAAGAGGAAGTTCGAGATAGGTGCGGAGCTGCAGACCGCCACCATAGGACCCTGGAGGGCCAAACACATCAGGGTGCGCTCCGGCGGGAGGAAGACCAAGATACTAGCGGCGGATACCGTGAATCTCCTGGATCCGGCCACGGGAAAGACCGAGCGTGTGCCCATAGAGACCGTCGTGTCGAATCCCGCCAACCCCAACTACGTCCAGAGGAATATAATCACCAAGGGAGCGACCGTGAGGACCCCGAAGGGGCTGGCCAGGATAACCTCCCGTCCGGGACAGCACGGCACCTTGAACGCAGTCCTCCTGAAGGAGGAGTGACGGGGGGAGAGGGGTGGTTCGCCTCCACACCCGGGAGACCAGAATAATACTATGGCCCATCTATTTTGACAGGAGATACTCCAGGAGGAAGGGGAGGAGGGTCCCATCCAGTATGGGACTGGCAAGGGTAACTTTCGAGGAGATGGTGGATGCCGCCAGAAGGGCGGGCCTGAAATTCGAAGCCGACGGAGAGGCCAGACATCCCTCGGACTGGTGGGAGAGAAAGGGCAGGATACTGGTTATATCGGATATGCCCAAGACGAAGGTCATAAAGGCCGTGGCCGGTAATCTCCGGCGGGAGGAATAGTTCTATCTGTCCTGCGGTGTCTCCACCTCTTCCACTATCTTCCTTCCGGCGGCCACCGCGTCTATGCTGTGTATGGTGGCCCCGCAGGATTCTATGGCCTCCCGGACCTCATCGTAGTTCAGATCGGTGCCCTCTATGGTGACCTTGACACTCATGGTGTCCTGGTCAACCTCCTCCAGCACCGAATTCACCCCCTCGACACCCGGGAGGTTGCTTATTCTCTCAGCCATCACGATGATGGACGGCTGATGCGGTTTCAACACATCCAGAACCAGACGCTTTATGCTGCTCAATTCCCCAGCCTTCCTGCGGCGTCACACCGCAGAGACGGATTAACACCGGATTTCTTAAACCTTTCCTTCCGGGAGAAGGCTTTTTCTATCTCCCTGTTTTTGGGTGGAGCATGTCGTCGGAGATGAAGGTCGTTCTGCTGGCCCACACACCCCATCCGGAAGAGGTGTGCTGTGCCGCCGCCAAGCTGACCCACGAGCCGGAGGACAGGGATTTCATGGAGATGTTCTCCTCCCTCGAAACGGAGGATGGACGGCGGCACATGGAGAAGGTATTGGGTTACGTGCTGAAAAAGCAGCATGAGAGCGTGGTGGAGCATGCGTCCTTCACATTCTACATCGAGGGGGTGAGCCGGGCGCTGACCCATCAGCTGGTGAGGCACAGGATAGCCAGCTACAGCCAGCAGAGTCAGAGATACGTGCGTCTTGACAACTTCCGCTACGTCACGCCTCCCGGGCTGGAGGATGACGCCAGGTACAGAGAGGTCATGGAATCCCTGGCCAGGGACTATTCCCGCCTCCTCTCCATGGTTCCGCCGGAGGACGCCAGATACGTGCTCCCCAACGCATGTACCACGAAGATAGTGGTTACCATGAACGCCAGGGAACTCCGTCATTTCTTCCGCCTGAGGCTGGACAAGACCGCCCAGTGGGAGATAAGATCTCTGGCTCGAAAGATGTACGACCTCTGCATGGAGAAGGCCCCACTCCTGTTCCGGGACCTGGAGGTGGAAATGGAGGGTGAGGAGACATCCAGGAGGGGGGATGGTTCGGGGAGGACGTAAAGGGCCGGGTGGAATGGAGAACAGGAGAGGAAAGAGAGGAAAGAATAAAATACCACCCGGAGGGATGGTGTGTCCATGAAGGCGAGATCCGGCCACATACGCTTTCCTAAGAAGACCAGATATCGGGACCTGGCGGAGATCTTCCCCAAGCTGTTCTACACCTTCCTGGAGGAGACCGGGCAGGTACACCCTGACGAGCCCGAGGTGGACAGAATGCTGCTCTCCCTCAACATGGCCGATCTGAAGGAGAACAGGAAGCCCGAGGGATACAACCGTCCAGGTTCCATAAGGATGATATTCCCTCTGAGCGGCCGGGTGGAATTCTACATAGCGGCGGATGCCAAGGTCACGGAGGTCGTCCACACCACCCAGAGGCTCAGCCAGATACTGGAAGAGGCCGGCCTGCACCATACGGTTGAATGGGATCAGATGTATCTGGACGAGCTGAAGAGGCGGAAACAGCAGGGAGGATGAGACCCCCCATTTTCTCCGGATACGGTGTTGTCCATGTTGAGAGGATGTGTTGCGACGTTTCTGGGAAGCGGGGATTCGGCAAGGGAACTGGGGAGACGGGGGAGCGCCCAGGATATCGTTTTCTACAACGCCAAGAAGGGGGAGGTCGTCCACACCTATCTCCTACCCGCCAGATATCCCGAGAGGATAGTACCCCTGGGCTATGCTCTCTCCGTGTCCGGGCGTGTCATATTCGAGGTGGGCGAGATATCCGCATCGCTGGGTGAGAGCATAATAGCCGCCAGAGCATCGGGCAAGGAGAGGGCGGACGTGGTGCTGTCCAACTACATGACGGCGGAGCAGGTGGAATCCCTCTTCAAAGAGGCCGGGCTTTTCCCGGTGTTCCACGACGACATGAGATCCCTGCGCCTGGCCCTGGAGGATGAGGGGAGCGGGTCGTCCAGTCCTCCGGCGGAGGGAGCGGAGGGTGGAGAGACCGGGCCGCTGGTGGTGGTTGACCAGTCCTTTCCGGTCAAGGGCGTCGGCACGGTGGTGCTGGGCTTTGTCACGTCCGGCGTCCTGGAGAGGCATATGGAACTCCATGTGACCCCGGGGGGAAGGAGGTGTCTGGTCCGCTCCATCCAGGTGCAGGATGCTGACCAGGAGGCGGTCGGCCCCGGAGCAAGGGTCGGTCTGGCCCTGAGGGGTGTCGAGCCGGAGGATGTCCCCCGGGGGTCATTTCTATCCCTCCATCCCATGGAGACGTGGGAGGGGGGAGAGTTGACCGTGGCGGAGGAGTTGTCTGTGTCCCCCTATTTCAAAAAGCCCCTGGAGGAGGGCATGGTGGTGCATCTGGTGTCCGGGTTCTTCTCCACCCCCGCACGGCTGGAAAGGGTGGAGGACGGACTCGTGGTGATGAGACCGGAGAAACCCGTCGTCCGCTCCAATCTTCCCGTGCTGGTGTTCCATCTGGATGCGGGGAAACAGAGGGTCGTGGGCTCGCTGTGGAAGGGTGGAAAAGTGTTTTAACCCCCGCCGCCCTGGGGGGTTCGGATGCCAGAGGCCAAGCGGTATGATGTTGAGGTGGTGGGGGAGTCCCCTCTGATAAGGGAAGCCGACAGGCTCTCGGAGGAGGGACGGTTCGAGGAGGCGCTGGAGAAATACCAACACGCCCTGGATGTTCTGGGAGACAACCCCGTGGTCTACAACAACATGGGCGTCGTGCTGGATGCCCTGGGAAAGCACGAGGAGGCCATAGAGCACTACAAGAGGGCGACGGAACTTGACCCGGCGTATGATGTGGCATGGTACAACATGGGAAACTCCTACTGCTACATGGGAATGCTGAAGGAGGGGGTGGCGGCATACGACCGGGCCATAGAGGCCAACCCGGAGTACGAGCTGGCGTGGTTCGACCGCGGTGTGGCCCTGGCCCGGATGGGAAAGTTGAAGAAGGCCATCGAATCGTACGACGCCGTTCTGGCGAACAACCCGGAAAACGAGGTGGCCTGGTACAGGAGAGGGCTCCTCCTGGAGGAGGTGGGCCGTTTCGAGGAGGCCATAGAGTGCTACGACACCATACTGGAGAGCAACCCCTATTTCGAGGATGTCTGGAACAGCAAGGGGAACGCCTACTACGGCATGGGAGAGTACGAGAAGGCCATAGACTGCTATGACAGGGTTATAGAACTGAACCCCAACAACTACGAGGCGTGGAACAACAAGGGGTTCGCCTTCTTCATACTGGGCATGAACGAGGAGGCCATCAGGTGCTACAACGTGGCGCTCAAGATCAACCCCAGGTACAAGCACGCCTGGTACAACAAAGGCTACACATATCACGGGATGGGCGAGCTGGACGAGGCAGCCAGATGCTATCTGCATGCCATCCATGCGGACCCCTATGACGAGGTGGTGTGGAACAACCTGGGCAACGCCCTCTACAACCTCCGTTTCTACGAGGAGTCCATCCCCTATTTCGAGAAGTCCATAGAGATAAATCCGAAATACGAGATAGCGTGGAACAACATAGGGAACGCCCTGGACAAGATGAAAAAGCATAGCCTCTCCCTGTTCTACCACGACAAAAGCCTGGAGCTGAAGCCGGACTTCGACTATCCCCTCTACGCCAAGGGATACGCCGTCTTCCACCTTGGAGATATGGAGAGGGGTCTGGACTACATCAACCGCTCCCTGGAGCTCAACCCCAACTACGACCATGCCTGGTACGCCAAGAGCGATGTTCTGCTGGCCATGGGGAACATAAAGGAGGCCATGGAGGCCATAGACACCGCCCTGAGGCTGAACCCCAACTACGGTGAGGCGTGGATAATGCGTGCCAGGATACTGGAGAGGATGGGGGAATTGGAGGAGGCGGACTTCTGCTATAGGGAGGCCCTCAGGTGCCTGGAGGGAATACTGGTCCTCACCCCGGAGGACATAGACTCCCTGTTCGAGAAGCTGCACCTGCTCAAACGCCTGGCCAGGTTCGAGGAGGCGCTGGAGGTCACGGATGAGATAATATCGGCGGACCCCCGGCACGAGGATGTGTGGATAGAGCGGGTCGGTCTCTACATGGCAATGGGAGACCACGGGGGGGCACTGGATGCCTGTCTCGATGCCGAGGAACACGGTGTTGTCACGCCCCGCCTCCTGCTCCTCAGGGCAACGGCGTTCATATGGACCGGTGAGTATGGCAA
>JAGHBH010000138.1 GCA_021161085.1 Thermoplasmata archaeon
ACAACCCTACCAGCAACCCCCCCAGGGATACCAACAGCCCCCGCAGCAGTATCCACCCCAGCAGCCCGCCGAGCCGCAACAGCCGCCGCAGCCCCCTGGGGAGGACGAGGAGACATTCTAAGCCCTGACATCCGACCCATCCGGTTCAATGCTGCCGGGATAAACCCCCTTCCATTCCCTTTCCTTTTTTTGGCTATATAACCACGAACCCCCCGAACCTCAGCCTCCGCCCGGGGTTATCCCTCGACATCCCTCCCTGATATCACACAGGCTAATAAAGAACGAAAGGGGAACGGGTTGGAGTGTCTCCCGAAGCAGAGCCGCGGGCTACAGGTACGGGATCCCGCGCCTACTCCTCTGTCTTCCTGAGGAATATCTCTATGGACGAGACATTGGTGGTCTTGCCCTCTTCGTTGGTGAGTTCCTCCGTGGATATCTCTATCCTCTCCGGCTCGGCGTCCGGGACAAAACGGTGTCTGATTATCTCCGCCACATCCACTGCCTTGCTGATGGACTTTCCTCTGGCCTTTATTATCACAAGATCCGACCCGGCGTTGAACTGGGTCACGGCGGCCAGAACGTAGTTCATCGTGGGCTTCCTGCCAACGAAAACGGTGTTCTCATCGTTCTCCGTCATGGTCGTTCACCTCCTCTTTCAGGCCAGAACGGCCCGATCATTTCATCTCTATGGCACCCTGCGGACAGGTGCTCACGCAGGCGCCGCACTCTATGCAGGTGTCCGGATCCACCCTGGCCTTTCCGGTGTCCAGCATCTTTATGGCCTCAACGGGGCACACGTCCACACACGCTGCACATCCAATGCACTGCTCTTCGTTAACGAACGCTGGCATCGCTGTTCACCTCTACCTATGATTATGGCCTTTGTTTATAACGTTTTTGGCCCGACGACCGGCATGTAGTATCCCGAATTTATTTTACACTTCAAGTAACCACCCCGTGTATTCAAAGATTTTTTCTGGTGGGAATTTTCTTCAGAATGCTTCTTCCGGTGTTTCTGCGTTCTCGAAATCCATCACCCAACTTCCGCATACCCCTAACAGGACCAGCTGTTAAAGTATTTTGGGATACTACAGTCCCGGATGGCGGCCGCCAGGTCCAGGGCTCTTCTCACTTCCCTGACATCGTGCACCCGGAATATGTCTGCGCCCATCATGAGGGAGGTGACTGCGGCGGCCATTGTGCCCTCCAGTCGTTCCTCTACGGGTAGGTCCAGCACGCCTCCGATGAAGGATTTTCGTGAGGGACCTATCAGGATTGGTCTGCCGAGGACGCGGAAGCTGTCCAGATGGTGGAGTATCTCGAGGTTGTGGGCCAGAGCCTTCCCGAAGCCTATGCCGGGGTCTATCACTATGTCCTTTATCCCGTGTTCCGCCGCCTTCTCCACCTGTTGGCGGAGGAACGAGAGGATGTCCCCCACGACATCCTCATAGGAGGGGTTTTTCTGCATGGTCTCCGGGGTGCCCTGCATGTGCATGAGCACCACGGCGGCGCCGGCGTCTCCCACGGTCTCTAACAGCCTTTCGTCTCTTCCTGCGGTGATGTCGTTTATGGCCTCCACTCCAAGAGCCAGGCTTTTTTCCGCAACCTCCGCCTTGTAGGTGTCCACGGAGATGGGGGTGTCAGTCTCCTTTTTCACCGTGCGGATGACCTCCCCTATTCTCTTCCACTCCTCCTCCGCCGATATCCTCCGGGAGCCGGGTCGGCTGCTCTCCCCCCCTATGTCCACCATGTCCGCTCCCCCATCCACCATTTCCATGACCCTGGCGACTGCTTTTTCGGGATGGTGGTAGAGTCCTCCGTCGCTGAAGGAGTCGGGGGTGACGTTCAGTATTCCCATGATTATCGGACGGGAGGAGGGAACGGTTATCTTCCCTATCCTGGTCTCTCTCGGACCCTGGAGGTATGCCTCGAGTCCGTCCCGTATGTCCTCGGCCAGGGCGGACAGGCCGAAGGGCTGGTCCCTGAGTTTTTCCACCAGCCGGAGATACTGGGAGACGGTTGCGTGGAGCAGCACCCCGCTCTTTTCCACGCTGCAGTTTGCGGTCCCCCGGGCGACGGCAGCCTCCCCTCCGACGGCGAGCATCTCCTGTTTGAGTATGTTGGCGCCCGCGCTGTTTATCCCGTCGGCGATGAATGAGAGGGAGAGCATCTTGTTTTCCATTATCTTTATCCCCTCGGGGTCGCAGCCGATGTTTTCCATTATTTCCCTGGCGTCCTCTGTGGAGTCCAGGCGTCTGATGTACGGCCTCATCTTCTCTCTCTCCATGTGGCCCGTGGGGGAAAACGGTCGGTCTATTAAAAAAGAACGCCGTCCTTTTTCCCGGGGCGGGGAGAAAGTGGGAAGGACGGGAAGGGGGTTGTGAGCGGCCAGGCCCAGGCCGGGCGGCTGTCTCTCTCCTTTATTTCACGGGGTGGAGGGGGAGGATCACCCTGCCGTGGACCTCGTTGAGCACCTCTCCGAGGGCGGTGTACACTGCGGAGAACCCGCATACTATTCCCTCTAAGCCCGCTATCCTGGTTATCGTCTCGCTGCCCGAGGCCTCTCCCAATGCTAGGAGGAAGAACAGTATGGCCAGGGATGCGAAGACGAACTGGAGGGCGCGGGTGGTCTTGAGGGTGCCGAGGAACATCACGGCGGTGAAGAGGCCCCACATGGAGAGGTAGGCCACCATGGCTCCCGGTTCTGCGGGTTCGCTCCATCCCATCGTGGGGAAGACTATCAGCCCGACCAGGGTGAGCCAGAACAGGCCGTAGGAGGTGAAGGCCAGGGTTCCGAATGTGTTCTTTTTCTTCCATTCCATCACACCGGCGAATATCTGCGCCAACCCTCCATAGAAGATTCCCATGGCCAGTATCATGCTCCCCAGGGCGAAGAATCCGGCGTTGTGGAGGTTCAGCAGGACGGTGGTCATGCCGAAGCCCATCAGTCCCAGGGGAGCGGGGTTTGCCGTCGTGTCCTTTATCTGAACGGTGGAAACCGTCTCTTTTGCTGGATCGCTCATTTTCATCTCCTCCGCTTTTTTCTTTTTTATTCAAGGGTGGGGGAGGATATATATCTATGATATAAAAGTTGTGAGAAATTTCGCGGTTTGTAGTGTCCCTAAATACTTTAACAGGTGGTCTCGTTAGAGTATGTGAGATGAGCTGGTCCTGCTCCCGCCGGCGCTGTTTATACGTGAGGAATCTCGGAGCGTGAGGATAGTCATGAAACGGTTTTCCGTTCAATTCAATACCGCAACATTTCCCCCGTTATCCCGTCCACCAGCATGCTGCCCTTCTCGCCCTCCACCCGCCAGACGGGAACGTAGGCCAGGCCTATATAAAAGATGTGGAGGGTCTCTTTTTGCGGTGTGGTACGGACCTTCTGGAAGATGGTGGCGGCTCCCGTATGCACCACCTCTTCATGCTCCTCCGCGAGCAGGTCCAGGACTCCCTCTTCTGCCTTTTGTCTGGCCTCTTCCGTGTCTAGTGTGGGCTCAGGGGGGGTCCCTTCCTCCTCAGCGGGGGCGTTTTCCAGAAGCCCCCATGCCTCCGATACCATCCCTGTGTGTGCGTCCACCCAGAGATAGCCGGTTCTCTCCTCTTCATGCTCGCCTGTGGTCACCATGCAGTCGTAGCGGAAAAGGTATCGAGGCAGGGTCTCCCTGGATGCCGAGAATCCGCCTATCCTCCAGGCCCGCTTGACGGCCTCCTCCCCCCCTATGATGGGTTTTAGGCGGAATTCCTCTCCCGGCTGGGGTGGTGTGCCGGCCCATACCAGCATCCTCTTCTCCTCCTCCCGTTCGGGGAAGAGAGGCTCTCTCAGCCGCATCCCCGCCTCCCTCACCAGAAGGGTGGAGCCGACCATGGCCTCCAGTCTGTCCCTGTCCCACACCTCCACTTCTTCTCTTTTGCAGAGGTCGGCGAGCTCGCCGGGAAGGGGCTCCCATGCAGCCACCGCCCTACGGGGTATCCGGTGGTCCAGGAACTCTGCCATCGGCTCCTTGTCCCCCTCTCCGGTGTAGAGGAATATGCCCGCCTGCTCACCGTTCCACAGGCCGTAGGCTGCCTGCCCATGCCAGTCAATGTCCGAAACACCATAGAGTCTGAGGGTTTCCTCGAACACCTCTTTCAGCCGCTCCATGTCCGCCATAGGGGCACCACCGGCGTCCACGGGACGAAGGATATATAAAACCCACGGGGGATGGGTATATCATGAGAGTCTATGCTGGCAGATACCTCACGTTGATACCTCTCATCCTGGCCCTGTGCGGCGCCGCTGCCCTCATCATAGCATCATCCAGGGGGGAGGCCTCCTTCCATCTCCTGCTGTTCTTTCCCGTGATAACGGCCACCGGCCCCCTGGGTTTTCTCGGAGTGCTCCTTTTGGCGGGGGCGTTCTTCACCCTCCCCCTCATCTTCACCCGCCGCCCTCCCACGG
>JAGHBH010000072.1 GCA_021161085.1 Thermoplasmata archaeon
ATCCATCTCCCCCACCCTCCCCCCCTCCTGCGGGGTCTTCTCCTCGGCTGGGACGGACGGGGCGGCGGATAGCCCCGGGAAGCCCCGGCTGCCGTTTGGGGAGGATACTGCGGGGGCTGCTGGGGATACTGCTGATATCCCTGCTGCGGATACGCTGGCTGCTGGGGATAGCCCTGGGAGGGATACCCGCGCTGGACCGGGGGATACTGCCGGCCTCCACGGGAATAACCGACCCTCTGGACACCCCCCTGCCTCATAGGTGTCGGGCGCTTCGCTGCCATCTCATCGCCTCTGGTAGGCTCTCTATTCCCGTTCCCATATTTAACTTATGGGCCTTACCCCTCTCTCACCTCTTCTCCCGCCTGTACCTTCTCCTCATGGCCCTCTCCATCTCCGGGGGCATCATGGTCTCTATGGATCTGTAGGACCACATGAACAGGACCAGGGCCAGGGGTAGGGCCGCCAGGAGGCCGAGGACGTTCGCCATGCCTATCACCCACACCACCAGGGCGTAGGAGCTGTGGATGAAGAAGGCCGAGAACACCCACATCCGGTCTCCGGTATAGGAATAGAGTCCGCACGATATTCCCGCTCCGGAGGAGGCCAGCACGTAGGAGAGGGCTATGACCGCCATGATCCCGTAGTCATAGGCTCCGGGGGAGACCTCGGGATGCCATATGAAATAGAGAAAATAGAGGATGTAGACCACGGAAAAGGCCCCCTCGCCGCCGCCCAGGGAGAGGCCGGAGAACACCGCATCGAACCTCCCCTCCATGCTTGGCCGCCGGAGGACCACCACCTTGAACATGGTGCGGGCCACGGGAAACAGGAGCACGAGAATGAGGATGGAGGAGAACACATCCCCCATGACCAGATAATCCATGCTGCTGTGGAGGAATCCGAAGAAAGCCCCCCCTATCATGCCGATGAAGAACCCCAGAAAGACCTGCCGGTCGTCGAACATGCCGTCGTATCTCGAAAGGGCCAGGAATACCACTCCCCCTCCCGCCAGAAGACCCAGTATCGTAACGAAGGTGGTGGCGTCCATGCGGGCAAAGATATATAACGTTCATATTTAAATTACGGTACGGATGAAAATAAGAAAACCGGGAGCAGGGACGGGGAGAGCCGCGGGCAGGGAGAAGGGGAAATACGACCTCATCTCGTTCCTGAGAGCCTCGGCTTTCCTCCTGGTTCTGGTGTCTTTCCTCCTGGCAGCCGCCCATGCCCTGTCCCCCCAAACCAGCTTCAAGGAATTCCTGGACCGCCACCTTCTGGATTCCCTGGACGGGGACATGGCCGGTCTCTCCCCCGGGGACGAGGTGGTCATCCACGACAGGATATGGAAGATAGAGACCACCCGCGAGGGCACGGTTCTCTACCTGGAAAGCGTCAGGGGGACGGAATACTACCATACCGGCATCCCGGTTGACGGCAGCCTCCCACCCGGGATAGGAAAGGGGGATACGGTGGAGATACGGCTTCTCATAGGGCGGTCGGAGAAGGGAAACGAGATACTGCTGCCCCTGGAACCGGAGGACATCAAATTACAGAAGGGGGGGATGCTGTGGCCGTGATACTGATACCCTTCATATCGTCCCCTCCCACCAACAGGATACTTCACATGGCCGTGGAGGAGGCGGGAGAGAACGGCGAGGTCATACTCCTGCGGGTCATACCGGTGACACCGCTGGACACCCGGGAGCACGTGGAGGGGGAGAAGATGAAGGCCAGGGACGCCATGAACCGGGTCATGGAGAGGGCGGCCTCCATAATCAGGGACAGGAACACACCCCCCGTCCACATCTCCACCCTCATAAGGGAGGGGGAGATACCCGGTGTAATAGCATCCATGGCCAGCGGGGTGGGGGCGGATCTGATAATGATGTCCAGGAACGACGCTGACATCCCCATACCCTTCTCCTCCGGAACCCTGTCATCCGGCGTGGGAAAGGCCACCGGCATCCCTCTGAGAATCGTGTCGTAACGGTGGATAGACTTTTTATAGCGATAGAACTTCATTCTCTCGAGACAGATGCACTCCAGGAAGATAACTCTCATAATGGCCAACCAGGCGCTCGGCAGTGTTCTGGGCATGTTCGCCCTACTTTTTATGACCCGCTATATAGATAAGACAGAAGTTGGTCTTTTCGCCTTCGCTTTCGGCTTTGTGGCCCTTCTATCCTTTTTCGGTGATATGGGATTCTCCCAGGCTCACGTGAAGAAGGTCTCGGAGGGAAGGGACCTAGGTGAGTGCATAGGCTCCTTCCTCGCTGTCAAGGTGTTTCTAACCCTATCCATGATAGGTATAGTCCTGGCCGCGGTCTGGGTATGGGAGCATGTGCTTCACAAGGATCTTGGAGGGGCCGCCGGATTGATGGCCGTTATGATAATCCTCTTCTATTTCTCCGTCGTCCACCTCAAGAACATCTTTCTCTACACCTTCCAGGCCCGGATAAAGACAGCCATCCAGGAGTCCCTCAATCTGGCGGAGAACGTTGTCCGGTCAGTGGGAATAATCGTCGTGGCCATTCTCGCCAAGGGGCCCGTGGAGGTGGCGTGGGCATATGTGGCCGGCGGGTTCGCCTCGCTCATACTGGCAGCTTCCATATTCGTAAAACATCGGTATCCCATATCCAGGCCCAACCTCCGGCTGGTGAGGGAGTACGCCGTCTTCGCCCTCCCCCTCTCCCTATCTATCTCCCTGACCGTCATAGCCCTCAACACAGACAAGGTGATGATACAGCTGTTCTGGAACCCGGACCACGTGGCCAACTACTTTCTGTCGCAGAAGGCCGTGTTCCCCCTGATCAGCGTGTCCACGGCGGTGGCCATGGTCCTGTTCCCGGCGGTCTCGTCCGCCCACAGCATGGGGAACATGGAAAAGGTCAGAGACCTGACCAGGAATGCCGTGAAATATTTCCTGATGCTGCTGACGCCGGTCGCGTTCTTCGTCATCGCCTTTCCCGCGCCCATAATCCACCTCTTCAGCGCCGGCTATGGCGACGCCGCTCCGGTTCTTATGATACTCTCCATCTACGCCCTGATAAGAGGATGTTTTGTCCTCTACAGCGGACAGGTGAACGGGCTGGGACATCCCAAGACCACGGCAAAGGCCACGATAACCATATCCCTCCTGAACATCGTCCTCAACCTGATGTTCATACCCAAGTCCCTGTTCGGTGTGCCGCTCCTCGGGCTTGCCGAGAAAGGCGCGGCCCTGGCCACCTTGACCGCCATCTTCGTGGGATTCGGAATGGTGTTCATCGCATCCAGAAGACTGTCCGGTAGCACCTTCAGAGCGAGAAACCTCCTTCATCCCCTGGCCGGTGGACTGATGGCCTGCACGCTCCTGTCAATATCCCACTTTTACTATCCACACAGAATATACGAACTGATAGGGTTCCTCCTGCTCGGGCTGGGAATCTACGGGGGAATACTGGCCGTATTGCGGGAGATAGGAAAGGAAGACCTCTCGCTTCTCACAGCCGTGACCGACCCCCGGCTGATGGCTATCTATATCCGGGACGAGATGGCAAACAGGGGCACGGAGGCGGGGAAAGAAGAGGGAGAACGGGCCGGGAGGGAGGAAGGGAAGGAAGAAGATGGGAGCGATGTGGGAGCGGAGGCCAGGGGAAAGGGAGAGGATGGAGGGAATCATTCAGAAGATAATTTATAGAGGAAAGGCGTTTTGGCTTTCATGTCCGGTGTTTTGAGGAGCCTCCGCAAAGCGTGGTGGCATGCGGTAACATCCTGGAAGCTCCGGAAGGCGGAGAAAAAAGGATATATTATCGTCTGGGGAAGATGGGAGATCTCGGGAGCGGAAAACGCCTCCATAGGAGACAACATACACATCCAAAAGGGGACGTTCATCCAGGCTGACGGCGGGCTCTCCATAGGCAACAACGTCCACGTGGGGAGGAACCTCACCATATACACCATGAACCACAGGTTCGAGGGGGCGGAGAGTCTCCCATACGATTCGGGCCTGATAAGGAAGCCGGTGGTCATAGAGGACAACGTGTGGATAGGCAGCAACGTCTCCATCGCCCCCGGCGTCCGTGTGGGTGAGGGTGCCATCATAGGACTGGGGGCCGTGGTCACCAAAGACGTTCCCCCGCTGGCCATAGTGGGAGGCAACCCCGCAGAGGTCATACGCTACAGGGACAGGGAAGAATACGAGAGGCTGAAGAGAGAGAAAAGGTTTCATTGAAGTATGATAAGGTATAGTTGACCGGAAAAAAACCAGGAGGAGGTCGTTAGAATGGGTACCGTTCTCCATATCTTCTACGGAAAACAGGAGGGAAAAATCTTCCCGATCGCCCAGGAGGAGGGGAACGAATACAGGGCGTTCTTTCACCATCCGGAAAAGGGGAATGTTGGCCCGGAGTTGACGAAAGATGCTCTTGCCGAAGAGGCGGAACGCCTCACCTCGGCCGTTCTGGACCAGGCTGCCATGGAGATGGAGGATGTTCTCCGCCGGTGTGAGGATGGCTCGACACTCTTCCCAACGGTCAGGCACGAGATATGGCCCAGGCTGTATCCCCTGGCAGAGAGGGTGCTGTTCGGATGGCACACCTTGGAGAACGTGCGTTCACAGGCCGATCTTACATCTCTTGTGGTCCACGGAGACCAGGCGTCTCTCCCTTTCAGAGATATGCTGGCCGCCTACTGTTCCGAGAACGGAATCTCCTTCACGTGGGAGGGACCTTCCAGAGCCCTGGAGGAGCGGACGATGAGAGCCGTCCTTCCACTTCTGGCGGGGGCCAGGGATGCTGTCAGGAGAGGAATTTCTCCCATGAAAACGCCGGAATGCGAGGTGTTGATCTTCGTCCACACCAGAAGCCATGTCCTGTCGGCCGTGCCTCTCTACAGGGTCCTCCGGGAAAAGACGAGGACTATCGTGGTGGCCAGAAACGACAACGGAGCCTTCGAACTCCTGAAAAAGGAAGATGTGCCATTCCTACCCCTGGACAGATTCACCAACCGCGAGGACAGGAAAAAGGTGAAGAGGATAAGGAACGCCATGAGAAAACTCCGCAAGGGCGGGAAACCGGATCGGACACCTCCGGAGGAGTGGAAAGGTCTCGGACCCATGTTCGGAGGGCTCATTTCGACCGCTGAGGAGGGTTTGGATAGAAAAACCGTGCCTCTCATCACTCCCCTCCCCACGGCGGCCGGACTGCTATCCCTCTGGGAAAGACTCATAAAAAATAGCGGGTCCAGGGCGCTCGTGGTGTTCGAGGAACACCGGGCCGTGGGAAGAACGGCGGTCATGGCCGCCAAACGAGCGGGGGTCAGGACGGTCTGTGTGCAGCACGGCAACATCATCCCCTCGCCCATGTTCAAACCCTTCATATCAGATCTAATTCTTGTGGAGGGAAAGGAGACCGCCGAGGTTCTGGGGCTCCTGGGGGTGGAGAGCGGGAGGATAAGGATAACTGGACAGCCCAGACACGACGACATATACAGAAAAGCAAGGGATCTGGAAGGTGTGAAAAAAAGGGTGACGGCCGTCCTGGGTCTGGGTGAAGGGAAGATGGGTCGGCCCTTCATACTTGTTACCCCACACCCCTTCTCGGACAGAAAGACCCTGAGGTCATGGGTGACGGCGGTGGTGGATGAGATGGAACGGAAATTCCCCGAGGGGACCATCCTGGTTCGTGTTCATCCGGCGGAGAGGGAGGGGGATTACAGGAAGTGGCTGGCAAACACGAAAGCCCTGGTTTCAAAGAGGGTGGACACATACGACGCCATACTCCTGTGCGATCTGGTGGTGACCTTCTTTTCAACCACAGGCTTCGAGGCCGCTCTCGTGGACAAACCCCTCCTGACCGTCAATCTCACCGGGAAAAACAGCCCCGTCCCCTATGCCGAATACGGTATCGCCCTGGAAGCCACCGAGAGAGAGCAGATAGGGGAGAAAGCCCGGAAGATTCTCAGGGATGAAAAGACAGCGGCCGCCCTCAGAGAGGCGAGAGAGAGGAAGAGAAAAGACCTGTTCTACCTGTTCGACGGACGGGCATCGGAGAGATGTGCGGGGATAATAGAAGGGATCGTGAAAGGCAAAACGTGAACGGCCGAAGGCGGGAGAGCGGAAAAAGATATTTATCCTCCGGTCCCTGGGGGCCGTGTGTCCGTAGGCATAGTTCTAGGAACCCGGCCGGAACTGGTCAAGATGGCATCTGTCCTCTTCGCCCTCGAAAAGAGAGGGGAAGAGGTCGTTCTCATACACACGGGCCAGCACTATGATAAGAACCTGTCGGACGATTTCTTCCGGGATCTGGGGATAAGGCCTCCGGACCACCATCTGGGAGTCGGATCGGGCACCCAGGCAGTGCAGACCGCCGAGTGCATGCTCCGGCTGGAGAAGGTGCTGTCGGATGAGCATCCGGACGTGGTGCTGGTCCAGGGGGACACGAACACCGTTCTGGCCGGAGCCCTGACCGCCGCCAAGATGGACATCAGCGTGGGTCATGTCGAGGCCGGACTGAGGAGCATGGACCGCCGCATGCCAGAGGAATACAACCGGAGGGTGGCGGACCACATCTCACACCTGCTCTTCGCCCCCACGCCACATGCGGAAAAGGCTCTCCGTGAGGAGAAGGTGTGGGGAAAGATCTTCATGACGGGCAACACGGTCATAGACGCCTGCGAGACGTTCGCCCCCCTGGCCGAGGAAAAAAGCGGGATAGCCGAGGACATCCCCCCTGGGGAATACATCCTCGTCACCGCCCACAGAGCGGAGAACGTGGACGACCCCAGAACCCTGGCCGGCCTGGTGGAGATTCTGACGAACGCCCCGCTGCCCGTGGTGTACCCGGTCCACCCCCGGACCGTGGAAAGGCTGAGAGAGAGGGGGCTCTATGAGAGACTCTCCTCTTCCTCCAACGTGACCCTGCTCCCCCCCGTGGGGTACCTGGATTTCCTGGTCCTGATGAAGCGGTGCCTGTTCATCCTGACCGACTCCGGCGGCATCCAGGAGGAGGCCACATCTCCCTCCATCAGAAAGAGGGTTCTGGTGTTCAGGGAGAACACGGAGAGGCCGGAGGCAGTGGAGGCCGGATACGCGGTGGTCGTCGGAACGTCTCCGGAAAGGGTGTTGAAAGCCATGGAAAGGGAGGTCTCCTCCGAAGGCCATCCGGACGGGCCCTCTCCCTTCGGCGACGGGAGGGCGGGAGAACGCATCGCCGAGATAGTGATTGCGGAGACGGAAAGAGGAAGGGACGATGTGGGCGAGCATGAAAAATAGCATGAGGACATGAGCCGACGGAGAGAGATGAAGATGAGGATTTGCGTCATAGGACTCGGGTACATAGGACTTCCAACCGCGGCCATGCTGGCCGACGCTGGCAACGAGGTCCTGGGAGTGGACATAGACGAGAGGGTGCTGGAGCGGATAAGGAGGGAGGGCGGGCCCAAGGAGGAGCCGGGCCTCTCCGACCTGGTGAGGAAGGTACTCTCCGAGGGAAAGATGAGGCTTTCGACGAAACCCGAGAGGGCGGATGCCTTCATCCTATGCCTGCCCACCCCCATCCAGGAGGACAGGACCTCGGACCTCTCCTATGTGGTCTCGGGGGTTAAATCCATACTCGGGGCTCTGGAAAAGGGGAACCTGGTAATAATAGAATCCACCGTACCCCCGGGTACAACCGCCGGTCTGGTGGGCGGCCTGCTGAAGGAGGCGGGATTCGACCCCCGGAGCGATGTCATGCTGGCCTTCGCCCCGGAGAGGGTGATTCCCGGGAAGATAATGAAGGAAATAAGGGAACTGGACAGGGTGATGGGTGGCGTCACCCGGGAAGCGGCCGAGAGGGCCAGGGAACTCTACCGCTCCTTCGTGGAGGGGGATATAGTGGCCACGGACGCCACGACCGCGGAGTTCGTGAAACTGGTGGAGAACTCGTACAGAGACGTGAACATAGCCTTCGCCAACGAACTGGCCCTCATATCGGAAGCCATAGGCGTGAACGTCTGGGAGGTCATCTCCATAGCCAACAGACACCCCAGAGTCAACATTCACAACCCGGGCCCAGGAGTGGGAGGCCACTGCATAGCGGTGGACCCCTATTTCATAATAGAGAGGACACCAGGCCTTGCCCGCCTTATGGAGATAGCCCGGGAGGTCAACGCATCCATGCCCTCCCACGTGGTGAAAAAAGCCGAGGATATCCTGGGCAGCCTGGAGGGAAAACGGATAGGAATCCTCGGCGTGGCTTACAAAGGGAACGTGGATGACGCCAGGGAGACCCCGGCAGAGCCCATCATCCGGATGCTGACGTCCAGGGGTGCCGTGTGCACGGTCCACGATCCTCATGTGACCTCGTTCTCCCACCCGCTCCATACTCTGGAAGAAACCACTAAAGGCGCCCATCTGCTCGTTCTGGTGACGGACCACGACGACTTCAGAACGCTAGACCCGAGACTGCCGGGTTGCCTGGTGCGGGAGCGAAAGATACTAGACACCAGGAACCTGCTGGACAGAAAAAGATGGGAGGAGGCCGGCTGGACTGTCTGGACCCTCGGCAGGGGCTCCAGATCCTAAAACCATCCCCCACAGCCCCGAAAGTGTCTCCTATCTAACCTCCTATGAACGGTTGTCCGCCATCTCCTTATCCATCTCCTTATAAAGGGAGAGAAGTCTGTCCTCCATTATCTCCCACCTGAACTCCTTTCTGAAAGCCTCTTTCCCCCTCCGGGAGAGTTTCTCGTAAAGCTCTCTGTCATTCGCCAGAGACTCCAGGGCTTCAAAGACCTCATCCCCGCCGTATTCCACCGTGAGACCGCATCCGACCCTCTCCACCGTCTCCCCGGTCCAGGTTCCCCTGGCCACCACTATCGGTTTACCGGCGGCCATGGCCTCGAAGAGCTTGTTGGGGACGGAATCCCTGTTGTTGCCGAACCGGGGGTCGTATATCGCCACCAGCACGTCGGCCGCTGCGGTGTAGCCCGGGACATCCGCCGGAGAGACCTCCCCGAGGAACACCACGCTGCCTCCGGATTTCTCTGCCAGGGCTCTGATCTCATCCTCCAGGGTGCCGTAGCCGCCTATCACCAGCCTGGTGCTGGGGCTCTTTCCCTCCACATACCCCCGGCACAGCTCCAGGAGGCTGCGGTTGGGTTCCAGGACCCCGATGTAGAGGACCAGCCGCTTTCCATCCGGGGAAAGGGTATCCCTCAACCCCGCTGGACGGCCCGCCTCCTCTTTCCCTCCGTCCCCCATCATTCCCTCCGGGGGAGAGCCCATGACAACCACGGTCTTTCCGGCACCCCAGGAGCCGAGGATGGAGGCGAATCTGTCGTTCACGCAGATGACGGCATCCGGAAACCTGACCAGGAGCCCCTCTATCCGCCTTACCAGGGAGACCAGAAGGCCCGGAACGGCCTCCTCGGCCATGCTGGAATATATCTCGTGTGCGTCATAGACGACAGGACGGCCTCTTATCCTGCCCGCGAGGACGCCGGGCGGGAGTGTGTCCAGGTCATGGCAGTGGATGACATCCCATCTCCCTCTGAGAAGAAACATCAATGCCCTGGCCCAGAACAGCGGGAGGGTGGCGGCGAAGAGAAGTGGTTTGGAGAACGCTGAGCGGGGGCCGGTGCGGACTATATTTATGCCGTCAATCGTCTCTAAGGGGGGATGCCTGCCTTCCCTGTCCCACGCGAACACCGTCACCTCGTATCCTCCACGGACCAGGGCGGAGGCCTCCTTGTGGACTCTCGGGTCCGGGCGGAAAGGGTTGGAGAGAAGCATGGCCACCCTCTTTTGGCGGCCCCCGGGGTCCCCGGATTCTCTCTCCTGTATATTTGGGTGGTTGGATGTCATCCCGCTCTCAACTCCCCAGAGAGATGCAAAAGCCTATATATATAATCCTCCGGTTTCCCCCTTCCATGCCTCCCAGAATACATCCCACCGCAGAGGTGTCCCCCGAGGCCAGGATCGGGGACGGAACCAACATCTGGCACCAGTCCCAGATAAGGGAGCGGGCCGCTATAGGAAAGGACTGCAACATAGGCAAAGGGGTCTATGTGGACTTCGACGTTGTGATAGGCGACCGGTGCAAGCTCCAGAACTATGTGTGTGTCTATCATGGTGTCAGGATGGGAAACGGGGTGTTCGTGGGCCCGCACGCCACGTTCACCAACGACTTCTATCCCCGGGCCGAGAGCGAGGACTGGAAGGTCTACGAGACCGTTGTGGAGGACGGCGTGAGCATAGGGGCCAACGCCACCATAATATGCGGCATAAGAATCGGCAGGTACGCCATGATCGGAGCGGGCAGCGTGGTCACAAGGGATGTTCCCCCCCACGCTCTCGTTTACGGAAACCCGGCCAGGCTCAGAGGATGGGTGTGCAGATGCGGTGAGAGGCTGGAAGAGGATGGGCCGAGGGCTGATGGGGAGGATGATGGGCGGCCGAGGTGGAGATGTCCCAAATGTGGCGTCGTCGATCTCCCCGAGGGAAGCGGATACAGCCTGGAAGGGGAGAAATGAAAGGAAAATAAGAGAACGTCAAGAGTATGATGTCAGGACGATGTGAGGAAAGATGAGGATGATACCCATAGCCAAACCCTATATAGGCGAAGAGGAGAAGAAGGCCGTGCTGGAGGTGCTGGAGAGCGGCATGCTGGCCCAGGGGCCAAGGGTCGCCGAGCTGGAGGAAAAGTTTTCCAAGTACGTCGGTGCCGGAACCGTGGCCACCAGCAGCGGGACCACCGCCCTGCATCTGTCGCTGCTGGCTCTCGGGATAGGACCAGGGGACGAGGTGATCACCACTCCCTTCACGTTCTTCGCATCGGCGTCCACCATAGCCATGGTGGGAGCCAAACCCGTCTTTGCCGACATCCAGAGGGACAGTTTCAACATCGACCCGGCCTCTGTGGAGAGTCTTGTGACCCCCCGGACCAAGGCCATAATGCCCGTCCATCTCTTCGGACTTCCGGCCGACATGGATGAGATAATGCGCATAGCCGAGGACCGCGGGCTGTATGTCATAGAGGACGCCTGCCAGGCACACGGAGCAGAATACAAGGGCCGAAAGGTGGGAGCCATAGGAGATGTGGGCACCTTCAGCCTCTACCCAACCAAGAACATGATGGCCGGCGAGGGCGGGCTGGTGGTCAGCAGAAACGAGGACGTTCTCGAGAAGGTCAAGCTCCTCAGGGACCACGGCAGCCCCGTCAGATACAAACACACCATACTGGGATACAACTTCAGGATGAGCGACATCCACGCCGCAATCGCCTCTGTCCAGCTTGACAGGTTGGACGGATTCAACAGAACGAGAAGGGAGAATGCGGCAATGCTCACCCGGCTGGTCTCCGGTATAGAGGGGTTGACCCCTCCGTCCGAAAAGGGGGACAGGGTTCACGTATACCACCAGTACGGCCTGGTCGTCGAGGACTCGTATCCCCTGTCCAGGGACGGTCTGGTGGACCATCTGCGGAAAAACGGCATAGGGGCCAGAGGTTCCTACCCCCTGCCCCTCTACGCCCAGGAGGTGTTCCGCAGGATACCCTTCGGCGGCGGCGTCTGTCCAGTCTGCGAGGAGGTGCTGCCCAGGATCATAGAGATGCCCATCCACCCCCTGGTCTCCAAGAACGACATAAGATACATGGCCGAGGTCCTATCCTCTCCCCCATGAGGGAAACGGCTAGGGAGGGGGCACCATCATGGACATACCACCCAGCCACCCGAGATACAAGAGTCTGAAGACGAGGCACACGCTGGTGGAAGCCTACGAGCAGGGAATCCTGGCAACGGCCGGGTTGATAGCCCACGGGAGGGGAGAGGCGTTCGACTACATTCTGGGAGAGAAGACGACACCTCCGGCCCTGGAGGCGGAAAAGGCGGCGGCCGCATACCTAGCAACGGCCTCCCATCCGGTGCTGAGCGTCAACGGGAACACCGCCGTTCTCTGCGCCCCCCAGATCGTCCGCCTATCAGATCTCTCGGGAGCCCTTGTGGAGGTGAACCTCTTCTACCGGACCGCCGAGAGGATGGGGAAGGTGGCCCGACTGCTGGAAGAATCGGGAGCCGAGAGGGTTCTGGGGCTGGAGCCGGACTGCCACATACCCGGGCTGGACCACGCCAGGGGCCTCTGTTCTTCCGAGGGCATAGGAAAGGCGGATGTGGTGTTCGTCCCCCTGGAAGACGGGGACAGATGCCAGGCCCTACGCAGGATGGGAAAAACGGTCATCGTGGTGGACCTCAACCCCCTCAGCAGGACCTCGCTCTCGGCCACCGTCTCCATCGTAGACGAGGTGTCAAGAGCGCTGGACAACATAATAGAGTTCATGGACAAGATGGACAGAGAGGAAGCCCTCGGAATTATCAGAGAATACGAC
>JAGHBH010000084.1 GCA_021161085.1 Thermoplasmata archaeon
CTTCTGGATCTCTTCGGCCACCACATCCTACGCTCCCTTGTCGTCTCCCTCCCCGTCTGCCGGAGCCCTTGCCAGTGCTTCGTGATATCGGTGGTCGAATACCTCTCCCACGGAGTCGAAAGGACGGACGCCGTGTCTTTCCATAATGGACAACATCTTCCTGTATATCATCTCCACGCCCCGACGCCAGTCCTCCGGGGAGTGTTCGCCGGCGGCCAGAGCACGCTCCATGTCGTCCACAACCTCCAGCAGATCAATGAATACAGGCTCCAGGGATGTCCTTGTCCACTCCTCCCGTTCCCTGGCCATCCTCTTCTTGTAGTTGTCGAAGTCGGCCAGAAGGCGAAGGTACCTCTCGTCCGCTCCCCTGTCTTCCGGGGTTCTCTCTCCCTCTCCTCCGGGCTCTTCCCCTCCGGTGTCTTCTACCTCTTCTTCGATCTCTGGAGACGCTTCTCCCGGAGACTTCTCGGCCTCCCCTTCCGTCCTTTCATCATTGGGAGCGAGAGCGTCCTCTTCCTTTTCCTTCTCCGGGGGGAACAAAGGACATCACCGCCGGCCTCTACAGGGTCTATTCTATTTTTATCCTTCGTCCCTTCGGTTTGTCCTTAACCTTCTTGGGGAGGGTAACGTCCAGGATGCCATTCTTGCATGTGGCCTTTATCTTATTCTCATCCAACCCGGGGGGAAGGGGTATCTCCTTGTAGTACTCGCACTGCCGGGCCTTCGCCCGGATCACAAGGGTGTCATTCTCCAGGATGAGGTCAACGTCCTCCTTCTCCACCCCCGGAAGCTCGGCGGTCACGGAAAACGCCTCCGGTGTCTCGTCCACATCCACGATGGGCTCCCGGATGCACGCGGCCCCCTGTTCCACCCCTCCCCTGCGCGGGAGGGTGTTGCCGAACTGCTGGATGTGGGGTTTTCCGTCCGGTCCCGTGGTTATGCTGAAACCGTAGACGAAGGGTCCGCCCTCTGCGGGTACATCATTGAGCATGTTCCTGAACACGGCGTCCATGTACCTCTGCATCCGCTGGAATTCCTCCTCTATGTCGAAGAGGTCCGGGAACATGTCGTCAAAGGGCCATGAAGTGTCGCGTCTCCGTCTCACGGGCCACCTGTTGGGCCAGTCATCCCGGTTTCTGGGATCATCCTCTGCCATTTCTCATCACCTCTCTAGTTTCTCGATGGAAGGGGGTTCGGGGGAAGGGTGTTGGGAAGGCGGGGGCCTCAGTCCTCGTCGAATCCCCCGCCCTCGGAGCCTTTGCCCTTGCTCTCGGTGCCCTTGGCGGCGATCACGTCGTCTATCCTGAGCACCATCACAGCCGCGTCCGTTGCCGACGCTATGGCCTGCCTGCCCACGGAATAAGGCTCCACGACACCGCGCTTCACCATGTCCACGGGCTTGCCGGTCTCAACGTCTATGCCAGCAGCCTTCTTGCCGTCCTTGTGGGCCTTCCGGAGGGATATCACCGTGTCTATGGGGTCCAGCCCCGCATTCTCTGCCAGGGTCCGGGGCACTATCTCCAGGGCGTCGGCGAAGGCTTCGATGGCCAGCTGCTCACGGCCGCCCACGGAGGCCGCGTATTCCCTCAGCTTCAGGGCGAGCTCGACTGCCGTGGCACCACCACCGGGCACTATCTTCCCGTCCCTCAGGGCGCCGGCGACCACGCTTATGGCATCGTCCATGGATCTCTCGGCCTCGTCAACCACGTGCTCCGTGCCGCCCCGGATGAGGATGCTCACGGCCTTCGGGTTCTTGCAGCCGGTGATGAAGGTCATGTCGTCGTTGCCGACCTTCTTCTCCTCCACCAGTCCGGCGCTGCCCAGGTCGTTCTTGGTGAGGTCTGCCGGCTTGTTGACCACCGTTGCTCCGGTGGCCTTGGCCAGCTTCTCCATGTCGCTCTTCTTCACACGCCTGATGGCGAATATGCCGGCCTTGGAGAGGAAGTGCTGGGCCATGTCGTCGATGCCCTTCTGGCAGAACACCACGTTCGCTCCGACCTTCTTTATGTCGTCCACCATCTTCCTCAGCATCTTCTCTTCCTCGTCAAGGAACGCCTGGAGCTGGCTCGGGTCCTTTATCTGTATGTTGGCGTTGACCTCGGTCTTCCTGACCTCCAGGGAGCCGTCTATGAGGGCAATCTTGGGGTTCTTCACCCTCAGCGGCATGCCCGGGTGCACCCTCTCCTTGTCTATGATTATGCCGTTCACCAGCATGGTGTCCTCTATGCCGCCGCCCTGCTTCTTCACTATCTGGATGGAGTCCTTGTCAACCTCGTATCCCTGGGGGCCCTTCTCGGCCACGGTGATCACGGCCTCCACGGCTATCTCGGCCAGATGCTCCCTTGCATCGGCGACGTTCTTGCTGATCATGGCGGTCTTGGCGATCTTCTTCAGCATGTCCTTGTCCTTTATGTCCACCTTCTCGGCCATCTTTTCCAGGAGGTTGTGGGTCTTCTCCGCTGCCATCCGGTAGCCGCCGGTTATGACCGTGGGGTGCACGTCCTGGCTGAGCAGTTCCTCCGCCTTCTTCAGCAGTTCTCCGGCGAGAACGACGGCCGTGGTGGTTCCGTCACCGCACTCCGACTCCTGGGTCTTGGCCACCTCGACGAGCATCTTGGCCGCCGGGTGCTCCACGTCTATCTCCTTGAGAATGGTCACCCCGTCGTTGGTGATGACCACATCCCCGAGGCTGTCCACCAGCATCTTGTCCATCCCCCTTGGACCCAGGGTGGAGCGCACCGCCTCCGCCACCGCCTTGGCGGCAGCGATGTTGTTGAACTGGGCATTCCTTCCGGTCTCCCTTCTGGTGCCTTCCTTCAGTATCAGTATCGGCTGTCCAGACATCATCTCTCTTTCACCTCCTTATCCTTCCTTTTTCCTCCTCTGCTGCACTCGCAGACACTCGTGTTATCTAAAAGTGTATAAAATATGTTCTATATAAAGTTTTCGGAAAATGTGTTCAGAATGCGTTCAGACCACGTTTATGCCCAGTTCCCTGGCCCTGGCCAAGGCCCGCTCCATCTCTTCCCGTGTGACCCTTCTCCCAAGCCCCTCCACCTCTCCCGCCCTGTACGCAGGCCAGTACTGATCCATTATGTTCACATGGATATCGGGCGAAATGGAGGCCAGGTATCCCAGTATCTTCTCGGTCTCATCCAGATGGCCTGGGAGCACGAGATGCCTTACCAGCACCCCCCTCTC
>JAGHBH010000090.1 GCA_021161085.1 Thermoplasmata archaeon
ATTCAAACCTCTCAAATATCCATCGTCCTTTCCTTCCCGCCTGGAGGAATGGATTTGGACATCCGGGCGGCGCAGAAGATGGTTGACGAGCGGTTCGGCGAGATTGACAGACGTTCCGGCATACTTTTCCTGACCAGTGTTCTGGCCGAGGAGACGGGTGAGGTGGCGAAGGCGGCCAGGGGACGGGGCGATCTGGGGGAGGAACTGGCGGATGTGCTGTTCGTCGTGCTCGGCATGGCCAATGTCGGTGGGATAGACCTGGAAAGGAGGTTCAGGGAGAAATACGTGAATCGGAGCCCGGAGGAGATATCCCGGACTTGGACCGACCTTCCGGGCTAGAGGGCCCCGCTGAGCACGTCCCTCAGGGCTATCAGGATGGCTATGAGTGCCAATATGACCGCCCCCACCCCCAGCCCCACGGCCTGTTTCCGCAGCTTCTTCATCTCCTGGTACATCTTCCTCTGGAACTCCTCCATCTGGGTGCGGTTCCTGGCGAAGGAGCGTTCCACATCCTTCTGGAGCAGTATAGTGTCGTCCCGCATCTTCTTTATCTCCCGGGTGTAAAAGCGGTCGATGGGCTCCACCTTCTTTTCCAGGTTGTAGAGCCGGCGGTTCATCCGGAAGATGGTGTTCTTTATCTCCGGCGGAAGCTCGAGGCGGGCCATCTTCTCCATCTTCGGCCGCACAGGCTGGGTCTTCACCTCCACGAAGGCGGGGCGGGATGGTTTTTCCTCGGGTTTCTTGGCCCTGGCCGGTATCTTCTTCTTCGGCGGCTTTTTGGGCGGTGGAGTTCTGGGTTCTGCCGGTGGCGGTGGCCTCTGAACGGGGGGTTCGAACGGTTCCTCCTCTTCCTCCTCGGCTTCCTCTTGTATGGAGGCGAGGGTGGGGGGTGCCTCCAGGTCCACGATGTCCTCCTTTTTCTCACCGGGCTGGGCGGTGGCAGCCACACCAGCTACGGCAGCCAGGGAGATATCTTCCAGGTCTCTTTTTTCTTCTTCCCGTATGGATGTGGGGGGCATGAGTTCCAGGTCGTCCAGGGCGGAGAGATAGGAGGCGAACCGCTTGTCTTCCGCTGTTTCTATCTCCATCTCCAGGGAGGAGATCATGTTCTTAGTGGTGGACAGTGTGGTGAGCTGGGAGGCCGCCCGGTCCTCCAGCCAGGGGTTGACCTTCACCATGTCCGTTATCTGTTTTTCCAGGTTTTCCAGTTCCTTTTTCATGGATGCCAGGGCACGTCGTTTCTTGGCCATCTCTACATCCTGTTCGGCGTCCCGTGCAGCCATCCTCTCGGCCGTTCCGGGGGTGGCCTTTTCCATGTTATCCAGGGGGATGAACCGGAGACATGCCCTGTCCTCCAGTATCCATCTCACCTCGTGGAATTCTCCCGGTGTGACCGCCACCAGCGCGGCCTCGTCCCCCTTCAGGAACACCCCTCCCGCGGTGTCGTTGTCGAAGATGTACCACTGGACCTTGTAGGGGAACGCCTGGTAGAACATGGGGAGGTGTTCGGAAGGGAGCCCCTCCGCATCCGCCTCCTCCTCCACGCTATCCCTGTATTTCTGGATGTATATCTCGGTAAACTCTCTGAGACGCTCTGTCCTTTCCTCGGAGATGTCCGGATCCTCGTGGGGCATACCACACTCCATCGTTCTTCTATTCTAAATATTTTTGTACGCCCTTTCTCTTATTGGGGGGGGGTAATCGGAGGATATGGTGGGCATCGGATGCCTCGTTTTCGTGGGGGTTACGTTTATAACCGCCATCTCCATACCCCTTAACGTCCGGTGTGAACGATGGCTTTCGATAGGAAGGATATATCCTGCTCCAAGGGACCGGGGGCCGTGTGATGAAGAGAGAGGTGTTCGTCGGAAGAGAGGAAGAACTCGGGGAGATGGAGAATATTTTTTCGGAGGTGCTGGATTCCAGGGGACGGACGGTGTTCGTCACGGGTCCGGCGGGCATAGGGAAGACACATCTGGTAGAGGAGTTCCTGTCCCTTCATCCCGAGGCAAGGTCGCTTACAGCAAGGGCCAGCATAGACGACCCCCCCTACGAGACGGTTATCATGCTCCTCAGGAAATATGCGGAGACGGACAGACACCATCTGGAGGAGGGGGAGAAGGAGTTTTTCAAGGATGCGATAAAGAGGATAAAGGAGATAGAGAGGACCATTCTCTCTCCGGCCGGCGGGGAGGAGAGCGATCCCGAGAGGCTGTTCTCCCAGGTGGAGGACATATTCCTCCAGATATCCGAGCATGTCCCCCTTGTTCTGGTGGTGGACGACATCCATTACTGCGATGCTTCCTCGCTGTCCCTGTTCGAACGGCTCAAGAGCCACACGGCAGAGGCCAGGATAATGGCCATAGGGATATATCGGGAGGAGGAGGTGGGAGAGGACCACCCGTTGAGGAAGATGGTGGAGGATGGCGTGGAGGTTCTCGTGGTCCCACCCCTTGGAGCACTGGACATACTGGAGATGGTGGAGAGGATAATGGACGTCTCCGACATCTCCACCCAGTTCATAAAACGCCTCTACAGGGAGACCGGAGGGAATCCCCTCTTCGTTAGAGAGGTGTTGCGGGCGGTCATGGAGAATGAGAACGTTGACCGCAGCAAGCCATACTGGTACGCCGAGATAGACCTGGGTTCCATGCCTCTCCCTTCCAGCCTCAAGGAGATAGTGCTGTCCCGTCTGAGGACCATATCCGGGGAGGAGAAGAGCGTTCTCCGGTATGCTTCATGTCTGGGCTCCAAGTTCTCTTCCAGGGTTCTGGAGAAGGCCCTGGCCGAGGGGGAGGGCATGGGCCCGGGCAAGTTCAAACGGGCGCTGGAGAACCTGAAGGATTCCAAACTCATCAGGGAGGAGGGATCGGGAGTATTTCATTTTGTGTATCCCGAGGCCGTGGAGCTGGTCTATCGGGATATAGAGGACGTGGAGAAGACCCACGAGACCCTGGCCAGGGTGATGGAGGAGATGGGCGGGGATGTGTATTCCATAGCGAGGCAGTACTCTCTGGCCGGCAACATGGAGAAGGCGTGGGAGTTCGAGGAGAAATCGGGAGACAGGGCCATGCAGTCCCTGGCCCCCATAGACGCCCGGGGGCATTACGACAACGCCATAGAATCGCTGGAAGCCCTGGCAAAGGGCAAAAAGGGGAAGAAGGGAAGAAAGACCAAGGCGTGGCAGGAGAACATGATGCGCCTCCTGATAAAGAGGGGCAACGCCTTCAACATGGTGGGTGAGGTGGAGAGCGCCCTGGAGGATTACAAGAACGCATACTCCACCGCCGAGAAGCTGAAAGACGAGAAGGCCCTGGCGCTCATATCCAGAAAGATGGGGGATGTCTACAGGACGAAGAGCATGTGGGACGAGGCCAGGGAGATGTACGAGAAGGGTTACGACATGTGCGAGAGCATGGGGGATCCCGTGGGGGTTGCGGAATGTCTCAGGGGGCTGGGATATATCTCTTGGAGGAGGGGAGAGTTCGACGCCGCCATAGAAAGATACTCCAAAGCCTTGAAATCCGCCGAGGAGGGAAAAGACGCCTCCCTCATCGGGGCCATACTCATCGAGTTCGGCAACGTCTACAACGAGAAGGGAGAACTGGAGAAAGCCCTGAAATATTACCTGAAGAGCGTGGACATCCTCACCAAGACCAAGAACCTCGGGGAGCTGGCTAGGGCATACAACAACATCGGGGACACGTATCTCCAGCTGCGCCAGTGGAGCAATGCCGTGGCTTTCTTCAAGAAAACGGGTGCGGTGGCGGAGAAGATAGGCAACAAGACCATGATGGGCTGGGCCCTCTTCAACGCCAGCGAGGCACTGGCAAAAGGCGGAGAACCGGAGAAGGCCATAAAATACGCCGAGGGAGCCCTCCGCATCTTGGAGAAAATAGGGGACACCATAGGACTCTCAGGCGTGTACAAGGGCTACGGAATAGCCTACCGGGTGATGGGGAAATACGAGGCGGCGGAGGAGAACTTCAAGAAGGCCCTGGATTTCGGGGAGAAATCCCACAGTCCCTACACGCTCGCCGAGATACTTCTGGAAACCGGTGTTCTTTACAAGGAAAAAAAGGACGATAAAAAAGCGGAGGAGCACCTGAAACGGGCGGAAAAGCTGGCAGAGGACATCGGAGCCAGGGTACTCCTCTCCAGGATAAAGAAAGTGAGAGGGGGGTAGCGCTCGATGTGGGGCTCTTCCATATTTACGCACCTCCCTAACAGGAGATCCTGTTAGAATATTCCGGGATACTGCGGGATACTGGTAGGGGTCACCCGGACATGTTGAACCCGGATATGTAGGACCCGGACACCAAACCAATATATAACAGGATGGTCATCCTCACAGTGGGAGCCTTCAGATGCCTCAGGTTGCGTCCGATGATAAGAAAGACCCTCCGGGGAAGATGGATCTGACGCCCACGGAGAAAAAGGTTCTCTGGGCCATGGTGAAATATCCGGGGAGGACGGACACGGCCCTGGCGGAGGCGACAGGACTGGCTCAGAGCACGGTGACCACCACCCGGCACAGGCTGAGGGCCAGGGGAGTATACAGACTGCTGCGTATTCCCATGTTGAACAGGCTGGGCTGCGAGCTATTGGGGGCCATCTATACGGAGTTCAATCCCGTGATCCCCGTCCGGGAGAGGGCGAAAAAGACCACCCCCATAATAGAGGCGTTCGAGGAGCTCTTCTATTCCTTCGGGGAGGTCCAGAGGGGGTTTTCTTTGAGCATGGCGGAGAACTACACCAAGATGGAGGAGATAAACGAGACCAGGACACGGCTTTTTGCCTCCATGGAACTCCTGGAGATGGAGCACCCGTGGGAGATAATATTCCCCTTCAAGATAAGCAGGGTCCACCGGTTCTTCAACTACGCCCCCATGCTGGAAAAGAAGTTCGGTTTCGGCCAGGGCTGGGGGACGGGAGAGGAACAGTTCTTCACCCCCGGCGACCGTGTGGACCTCAGTCATACGGAAAAGATGGTCTGTGCTCTCCTGGTCGAACACCCGGAGATGAACGACACACAGGCCGCCAGGGATCTGGGGATATCCCGTCATACCGTATCGGCCAGACGGAGACACATGGAGAATATGGGATTTCTCCGACCCCTGGTGATACCAGGCCAGGAGGTCCTCGACAACTCCCTCATAGTCCTCCATCATGTGCGTTTCAACCCCCGGAATCCCCCGGACATAGAGCCGGGAAAGATGCTGGCTCCTCTCCTCACCCCCGAGGTGTTCTTCATGGTATCCAGACGCCTGGAGATGCTTCGCATCTGTGCCTACAGTTCCTATGACGAGTACCGTAGGGACAAGAACCACATGCTCAGGTATCTGAGAAGAAACGACCTCCTGGCCTCTCCCCCCGCCTCCAGGGTGTTCAACCTGTCAGAGACCACCATGATGAAGGATATGGTGTTCCATCCCCTGGTCAAAAGGCTGCTGTTCCCGCCGGAATAAGGGGGCGAGAAGAGGGTTTGGAATTCCGTGTGCTCACGGCATCAAGAGTGATACCTCGTTGGAGTCCGCATACAGCCCCTCTGTATCATATACACGGATCTTGAAATAGTAAGTGGTGAGATGCTGGAGGCCTTCTATTGTGTAGTCCACAGATTCCCTGTCCGTGATCGTTCCAGCCAGGGTCTCGTTCGATGGTGTGAACCCCGGGATGGTGGAATAGTGAACCTCGTAGCAGGCAAAATCCACATCCAGGTTCTCTGTCCATGAGAGCTGGGCGGAATCCGGCGGCAGAGGGATAGGTTGGGATAGGACCACCGGCGTGGGAGGCAGATTGGATATGCCGCCTCCTCCCCCCGTGTCTGGCAGGGTCAGTGGCTCCGTGAAGGAATAGGGCACGGTTATGTGGGTGTATGTCCATACTCCGAAGGCCTTGGCCGGTATGGTCACCTTTCCCTCCACGGTCATGTTGCCTCCACCGGCCAGGAGGACATCCCTTGTAGGACCCGGAAGGGCCCAGATATTGATCTCTATGGAGAAAGAGTATTCCTGTGTGCCCTGTACAACGGAAAAAAAGTCTTTCTCACCATCTCCAACATGCTCCTCCTCGATGTAGATGTGATATATCAGGCGGTCCACATCTATGGTGGTGGAGGTGGGGTTGTCCAGGGTTATGACGAACGTCACGGTGTAGTTGCCAGGCGTCGATGATGGAACCACGCTGTCCACCCGCATATCCTCCACGGACAGTTGCCTGGCCGCATCATAGACCAGATAGAGGTGAATCCCCACTCCGATGAGGAGAATAACCGTTATCAGGGTCTTTATCTTCAGAGAGACGCGAAACGCTTTTTTGATGGCGGAAGGCCCCTTTCGGGGGGGAACCGCCCGGACTGGTCGCTCCGGAGACACGGAGGGGTTTGTCCCTTCCACCGGCAGACCCCCGCCATCCCTCCTCTACACCTTCTCGAACCTGTCCTTCAGCCTCTCAAGCACGCCTGGCAGGGTGGTGTATTCCATGTCCGCCATGGGAAGCCTGTGGGGCTCGAACGGGCCGTGTCTCCGCATGTAATCTGCTATCTCCTCGGCCTGCTGCCTGGTCCTGTCAAACGCGGGGTCATCAAACAGATCCACGGGCATGCCGAGAGTGGCGTTGGCCACCTGGAAGCCCAGGGCGGCGACCCTGGGGGGCCCGTCGAACCTTGTACACCGGGCGTCCTTGACGGATACAGGCATTATGGGACCGTTGTGGCTACCCCGCATCCATCCGCTGACCAGATGGGGGAAGGCGAAGGGCTCCAGCACCTCGCCCAACGCCGGAAGGCCGCTCTGGGCACGAACAACGGCCACGGGGTCATCCTTGCCCACATACTTGCCGGCCACATGGTAGAGCTTGTCCGTGGATATGACCGCCACGGGCTCGTCGGCGGGGAGGGGGCCGCCCTCCTTGGGGTACACCCTCTTTATGACGTATCTCTCCTTGGCCCCTATGAGGGCCAGGATGTCGTACATCTCCTCCGGAGCACTCAGAAATACCTTCTTGTCCTCCATTATGTCCCATATCTCGAAAACGAATCCCTGGTGGGCGGAGGGGTCTATGACCAGCCCGGCTGTGTTGAAGGGGTCGGCGAATATCCTGAAAATGGGGAGGTTGAACGCCCCGGGCTCGGTCTTGTCCATCATGAAGACCACGACGGGATCGCTCTTCCTCTCGGTGAACGCCATCTCGGCAGAACCCGGCCCTAGGCCTTTGACGTTGCCGCTGAAGGCGTCCGCTAGGAGGTCCTGCCCTGCGCCGTAGAGCTTCAGTTCCTTCGCCTTGTCCGCCGCCTTCTGGAACGTCTCCCATGCGAGCTTGTGCACCTCCGTGCTGTCCTCCCCCTTGGTGTGGGTCATTATGAGTTCTAGGTCATCGCCCACATGGCTGACGTGGAAATCCTTTATCACTCCGGCGGCCACCGCCTTTTTCAGATTCTCCTCTGCCGTTCTCATCAACTCCGGGTGGACGGTGGCGTGGCCAGGCCATCCCCCGACGTCCGCTTTTATCACACTAACCGTGGTTTTCATGGCTATCACTATCCGGGGAAGGAGAAGGAGAGGTTAAAAAATGTTCCGCCCCTCTGCCCGTGACTGTCAAGTTTAGAAAGTGATTTAGCGTTATAGTGTGTCATGTTCCCGATTGATTTTACACTCCAATTTGCCAGCCTCCTATGTAGTATGTGGTGGGATGGGAGTTTTCTCCAGAATGCTTCTTCCGGTGTTTCTGCCTTCTCGAAATCCATCACCCAAAGTACACATCCCCTTAACAAGACTACCTGTTAAAGTATTTTGGGATACTGCATCCATTATCGGCATCCGGCATATCTCTGGTAGGTAGGGAGGAGACAGGGATATGGGATAAATGATATAACCCGGAGACCATGCACATCCCGATGGACCGTAAGGGAGAGGACGGACAGGGAGAGAAAGGGTACGAGAAAACAGGAAAGGTGTGGACCGAGGCATACGGGTGCACCATGAACCAGGGAGAGACCTTCCTCATCGAAGAGGCATATCTCTCCGCCGGGATGGAAAGGGCTTCTTCCCCCGAAGACGCGGATGTGATCATCATAGGTACATGCGTGGTCATCGACACCACGGAGAGGAAGATGTGGAAAAGGATACGGGAACTCTCCCGCACATCCAGCCACAGGGAGCAGAGGCTGGTCATATCCGGCTGCCTGCCGCCCACCGCAGCCTCCAGGCTGAGAGAGATGGTGCCGGAGGCATATATCATACCCCCCGGGGTCTCCTGTTCGCCCTGCCCCTCCGATATGCCCCGCCTTGCTGCACAGGAAGACGCC